>JALVES010000201.1 GCA_027030635.1 Saprospiraceae bacterium
CCTGCCCCTGCTGGACCTGGCCGACCTGAAAAAGGTCATTCAGTATTTGACCAATGAGGGCAAAGAAGAAATTGAGGACGAATATGGCCGCATCTCTACCGCATCCACTGCTGCCATCCTGCGCAAGATCGTGGAGCTGGAGCAGCAGGGAGCCGAACTGTTTTTTGGCGAACCTTCCTTTGAAGTCGAAGACCTGCTGCGCCAAAACGAAGAGGGCAGGGGCATTGTCTCTATCATCCGCCTGACGGACATTCAGGATCGCCCCAAGTTGTTTTCGACTTTTATGCTGCAATTGCTGGCTGAGGTCTATGCCACTTTTCCCGAAGAGGGCGATTTGGAAAAACCCAAACTGGTGATCTTCATAGACGAAGCCCATCTCATTTTTGAAGATGCCACCGATGCGCTGTTGGACCAAATCGAAGTCATTGTCAAACTCATTCGCTCCAAAGGCGTTGGGGTTTTCTTTGTTACGCAAAATCCGGCCGACATACCCGAAGACGTACTCGGGCAGTTGGGCATGAAAATCCAACACGCCCTGCGCGCCTTTACGGCTAAGGAACGGCGGGCCATCAAACTGGCCTCCGAAAACTATCCCCTGACGGATTTTTACGACGTGCCACAACTGCTCACGGAGCTGGGCATAGGTGAGGCTCTGGTGACTGCCCTGAACGAAAAAGGCATCCCCACACCACTGGTACACACCATGCTGAGAGCGCCCCAATCTCGTATGGATGTGCTGACGGAAAGAGAAATTGATGAAATTGTCGCCCAATCGGATTTGGTGCCCGTCTATAATCGCGAAATAGACCGCGACAGCGCTTATGAAATCCTGAGTGAAAAAATCGAACTGGCCCGTGAAGAAGAACATCGCCGCAAGTTGGAAGAGCAAATGGAGAGAGGGCGCAAAGCGAGCAGCCGCCGTCGTCGAAGAGAAAAGTCCACCATAGAAAAAGTCATGGACAGCACCACGACCCGCCAAATCGGAAGGACGCTGGCTCGGGAATTGGCCCGCGGGCTGCTCGGCGCTCTCGGCATTTCTTCCTCACGCCGTCGTCGCCGCCGGCGCAGATAGTAAAATGGGGAGCGAAGTGCGAAGTTTCGTTCCCCATTTTACGAAAGTATCTGCTTACGACCTTTTTTTCAGGAAAGTGTCCCAGGACATTTTTTTGTAGTAATCCTCCCCGAAGAAAGTAATGATGTGCCGGAAGTCCTGAGCGGATTTGTAGCCCGGTATGGATTGGATGAGTTCTTCGTTTTCGTCCAGAAAAACGCAGGTGGGGTAGCTGAGTTTTCCACGGGTGAGCTCGTAGGCCAATTGGTTGTAGCCGCGGCGGCCGGCCTGTACGAATTCGTATTTTTTGTTTTTAAATATTTGCTCTTTGCGTTGTTCGGCATTGAAGCGCACGGCGTAGTAATGCTCGTTGATGTATGCGGCGATTTCGGGATTTTGCAGCGTTTCTCTTTCCAATCTTTTGCACCACCCGCACCAATCGGTATAGAGGACGATCAGCACTTTGCGTTTTTCTTTCTTGAGGGCTTTTTCCATTTCCTCAAGGCTCATCCAGTGGATGGCGTCAGCTTGGGTTGGCGCGTTGGCGGCTATGTCTTTTGCTTCGGGATATTCTGTGGAGAGGTTTGTCTGAAAAGCAGAAAAAATAGCCGGGCTGAGGGTCAGGCCGAAGAGCAACAAAGCGGCAGCGCTGCGTTTCATAGGTTGTACTTTTAGATAAGGAACTGAAGTGCTGTGCAAAAATAACGCCTTAAAAACACAGGGAAGCCCTTTTTTATGCAGCTGCGCAGAAACTTTAAAGAAAGTTTAACTCTCAGACAGGCAGCTTACGCTTGTAAATGTCCCAACGGTCGTTTTCGAGCGAAAAACTTTGCTCCCATCGGGCCTCGGGCGGGAGTTGAGGTGTGGGGATGAGCAATTCTTTTTCCGATGCCGTATGAGCCAGACTTGAAGCGGCCGTGCCGAGGCGAATCTCATCCCATAAGCCGGCCTGCAGAAAGCTCCGGAGTATTTCGGCTCCCCCTTCGACCAGCAACCGGCGGATGTTGCGTGCAGCCAGCTCCTGCATGAGTTTTTGCAGGGCATGGGGCTCTTCGGGATAGGGCAGCCATTCTACGGAGGAGGGCAATGGGACTGCCGGAGGGCGGGAGCTGAAAAGCAGGGTGGGGGAATGGGGTTGGGGACGCTTGGGCAGGATTTGAGCCAGCCTGCCCCTGCGATCGAGCAGGATGCGGACAGGGCTTTCGCCAAACCATAACCTGTTTGTCAGCAAGGGGTTGTCCACGATGAAAGTGCCGCTGCCTGTGAGAATGGCGTCGCTTTCCTTGCGCCAGCGGTGAACGAGCCTTTGCGAAAGCGCTCCGGTAATCGGCACTCGCCGGCCTCTGATGCCCATGAAGCCGTTGGCGCTTTGCGCGCATTTGAGCAGGATGTAAGGGCGATTTTCCTCATAATAGATGCGTTGAGGGGCAATGAGCTCTCGCCCTTCTTCTGCCAGTACGCCTTCGACCACCTCTATGCCTGCGCTTTTCAGTATTTCTATTCCCCTCCCGCTGACTTCGGGATGAGGGTCTCTGACGGAGATGACCACGCGCTTGAAGCGTTCGCGGCGTATGAGATCGGTGCAGGCCGGCGTATTGCGATGGATGCAGCAAGGCTCTAAAGATACGTAAAGGGTGGATTCCGGAATGTGCCTGCGGTCTTCAGCAGCTACCGAACGAAAAGCTTCTACCTCTGCATGGGCGCCGCCGTATTTCTTGTGCCAGCCTTCGCCGAGGATGCGCCCCTGATGAACAATCACAGCCCCTACCAGCGGGTTGGGTGAGGTGCTGCCGGCTGCCAGGCGGGATAGCTCAAAGCAGCGTCTCATGAACTGTTCCTGCTCTCTTTCGCGTGTTGCTCTCAAAACTTCTTCTCGTTATGCTCAAAACAGGGGGGGCAGGATATGCGCCCCATAACCCTTAAATCATACCGCTTAGGGTGCCCAAAACATTTCAGCTTGGGCATGACAATTCCCTGTTCGTACTGCAAAGATGCAGAAAATAACCAATTTACGGTAGTCAAAATGGCAGACAAGCTGACTTTGCAAGGTGTTTTCTCCCTTTTTAAGCCCTATTTGTCCTGTGAGATACATTTTTTTGGCGCTTTTGAAAAAAAAATCGCTAAGAGATTTGTTTTTTTAACATGAATGCTGTATCTTTGCCGTGGAAAATATGGATAACTTTTATTTGCACGCCAAGGGAGTCTTTGGTTGTAAGCGATGAAGTTATCAAAAGAATCAGGGAAAAGGCGTAAGCTAAAGGTTTTGTAAGCCTTTAAGCAGGCTGGTTTTTACCTGATTTAAAGTCAAAACCCTCGGGTATTTTTTAACTAAAACCAAAGGACAGTGAAAAAACACAGAATCAAGCTCAAGAACTCCAATGAGAAGGTCATTTTGGATGAGAAGGGGTATGAATACCTCACTACAGACCCCAAAATGGTCAAATTGGACATTCTCAACAACCTTCGCCTCCACTCAACGGGGTGCGCGGTTTATCAAAAGACACAGAAAAAACGTGGGGGAAAAGGCAAAGTTGTTACTCTTTACCTGCACAAAGTTTTGGCTGAGAAGTTTTTGAAAGGGCAGAAGACCCGTGTCAAAAAACTCGTTGGAGCCAAAAACGGAAACAAGCTGGATTGTCGCATTGACAATCTGGTGTACCGTTCCCGTGCCACGGCCAGCCGCCTGCGCAAAACGCATAACCGCTGGGGCTTTACGGGGGTTTACAAAGAAGGCAAACGCTTCCGCGCAGTCATATCCGATCGAGGTAGATCGTATCACCTCGGGATGTTCGACACGCCGGAAGAAGCAGCTCTTGCCTACAACAAAAAGTCCAAAGAGCTTTTTGGCGATGAAGGCAAGATCAACTACATCCCCCGTGCGCGTTTAAAAGAGATCAAGGAAATGATCAAGAATCGCCCGCCTCGCGTAGAAACGCGCGGGCGTAAGCGCAAGCACAAGATTTGAAGGGAACCCATTTTTCCGAGGGTTTGACTTTCAGAATCTCCAAAAGTGGGCGGAAAAACGCAAGTTTTTTCGCCCCTTTTTGTTTCTTGCATTTGGCAATATTCCCTATCATTGCAGCACGAAAGCGCGGATGCAGGTGTGCAGCCCGCTCTCGGGAAGCTTAAACAAATAAGATTTAGCATCGTATGGGTTGGTTCAAACGCCTGAAAGACGGCATTCAGACAGCTACCAAGTATAAGCGCGAAGCGCCGGATGGCCTGTGGTATCAGTGCAAAAGCTGCGGAGAAACTTCCACCAGCAAGGAATTGGAGGAAAACTTCTTCAAGTGCCCCAAGTGCAACTATCACACCCGTATGAGCTCCGCTCAGTATTTTGATATGCTCTTCGATGGCAGATATACCGAGTTGTTTGCCAACCTGGTCTCCGTGGACCGCCTGGAGTTTACGGACATTAAATCTTACAAAGACCGCCTTGAAGCCGCGCGCAAGAAGACCCGGCTCCGGGATGCCGTTGCCGTGGCAGAGGGCAAGGTCAAAAAATATCCTCTCATTATTGCCGCCATGGATTTTTCCTTTATCGGAGGGTCTATGGGCTCCGTGGTGGGAGAGAAAATAGCGCGGGCCATAGATCGCGCCGTCGAAACCCGAACGCCCTTTCTCATGATCTCCAAGTCGGGAGGTGCCCGCATGATGGAGTCTGCCTTTTCGCTGATGCAAATGGCTAAGACGGCGGCCAAGCTCACCCGTTTGGCGAAAGCCAAAGTGCCCTATCTCTCCCTGATGACCGACCCTACTTCGGGCGGTGTTACGGCTTCTTTTGCCATGCTGGGCGACATCAATTTTGCCGAGCCTAAAGCGCTGATCGCCTTTGCAGGCCCGCGCGTAATCAAAGAAACCATCAAAAGGGATTTGCCGGAGGGCTTCCAGTCTTCGGAATTCCTGCTCGAACACGGGTTCCTCGACTTCATCGTCGATCGCAAAGACCTCAAAGATACGGTGGGCGACCTGCTGCAACTCTTTGCGGATAAGCACAGGCATGAAAGCAGGCCGCAGGGCCATCAGGAAACAGCTGTCTCAGCAGGAAGCAGCAAGTAAAAAGCCTTTTCCAAAGGATTGAAATTCGAAATCATGAAATCGAGCACTTTGGAGCCGTAAGCAGCGTAGTACGGCAGGAAATTGGCGTGGCGCTCCTGCAGTTTTCCTCCCGGGAAAAGGTTGTCGTGCAGCTTTTGCAACTGTGCCAGCTCTTGCTCGTGCTTGCGCTTTTCGGCTTTGAGCATCTTTTTCTCTAACTTTTCCAGTTCTTTTTCAGCGCTTCTGGCGCGGGCCCGGGTGGCGGCGAGCAAGGTGGGATCTATGGCTTCGGCTTTTCTTTCAATTTGTTGAAAGAGCGCTTTCATCTGTTTTTTTTCTTCGCTCAAATGCAGGGAGCGGCCGCCAGCCCTTTGCAGGCGTTGGCTGAGTAGCTGCTCCGGAGGCAGAAACAGCTCCTCCGGGCTGATACCTGTTTTTTTCATGAGCCGGACGTCATTTGGCGAAAGCCAAAGGGCCGAATTGCGCCTGACAAGCATGGGAAAGGGGATGCCAAAACGCTCAAACTGCCCGGGGCGCTCCATCCAGTAAGCCAGTTCGCCGCCGCCGCCCACGTAGGCCAGGTTGGGCAAGATGTGCTCCTGAAAAAGCGGCCGCATGACCACATTGGGGCTGAAGCGTTCGGGCTGCTCTTTCAGCTCGCGCAACATTTCTTCTTCCGTGAAATGCAAATCCGTATGGCGTATGCGGAAGCCACTGCCTTCGGGCACAATGAGCCGGCGGAAGTCGTCGGTCATGTAGAAGAGGTTGATCTCGCGGGCATGGGCCTGAGGGCGATAACCGAGCTGTTTCAAATGCTGTTGGGTGCTTTCCACAGCTTCCTGTGAAGGTCTGTCAAACAGTTCTTTTTTAAATTGAGGGATGAAGGAGCGTTTTAGTTCGGCCTCATCCGTTTGCAGGACGAGCAGGCCGTATTTCCCGAAGAGCTCGCGCAGCAGTCGGGCCATGGCCGGGCCGTATCGGGTATGGCTTCGAAAAATCTCTGCTATGCGACGGGCAATGGGGTGGCCGTTGAGCGCTTTTTCGAGTTCTTGCAAGGGCTCTTCCAAGGTTTGGGTGGATAGCCTTCCCACCGGGCCGCCTGCCTGAGATTGCCAGCAAATGTCGTGTTCGCCCAAGTGCGCACAGGCGATTTCTTCAAAATCGTGGTCTTCGGCGCCGAGGATGAAGACGGGTATGACGCGATGGCCTTCGGGTATTTTTTCTTCCCAACGTCGGGCCAGCGCTATGGCGGATGCGATTTTGTAGATGAAGTACAAGGGCCCCGTAAACAGCACGGGCTGGTGGGCCGTGCAGACCGTAAAAGTGTTTTCGGACAGCAGGGCGCGGAGGTTTTCTTCTTCGGCTTTCGCCAAATGATGCCCGCTGTACTGTTTGCTCAACACGCTGTGCAGCAGTTTGCGGTCGGTGGGGTAGCGCTTGCGCAGGGCCAAAATTTGCCGAAAGGCATCTTCTTCAGCTTTATGGGGAAGCAGCTTTTGCAGCTTGTCTTCGCCCAGCCAGTAGTCGCGGTCTCTGGGACTGAGTTGGGGAATGTCGCGGGGCGAAATTTTGAGAAGCTGTAGAGGCATGCCTTTTCGGTTTTTAAAGTAACGGCATAACGGTATAATTGTTCAGTTTGTATAGTTTTACTCTGTTTTGCACCTTTGCACAACTCAACCGCTGTGCGATGCCGGAAACCATCTCCATAGAAACTTTCTTTAAGCGCAAAAATGAAGTCCTGCTGTTGGATGTGCGCACGCCTGCGGAGTACGCGCAGGGGCACATTCCGGGGGCGGTGAGTTTTCCGCTTTTCAGCAATGAGGAGCGGGCGGAGGTGGGTACGCTGTATAAGCAGCAAAGCCCGCAGGCGGCTATGGAGCGGGGTTTGGAACTGGTGGGGCCTAAGATGGCGGGTTTTGTGCGCCGTGCGCGGGAGCTGGCTGCGGGGCGGGAGCTCGTCGTACATTGTTGGCGTGGTGGCAAACGCAGCGGCAGCATGGCTTGGTTGCTGAGTATGGCAGGTATGCAGGTGAGTGCCATAGAAGGGGGCTATAAGGCCTATCGCCGCTATGTGCTGGAGCAGCTGGAGCATCCCCGTTGGAAATTTTTCATCCTTTCGGGAAAAACCGGCTCCGGCAAAACAGATGTGCTCCACGAGCTCAGGAAACAGGGCGCCCAAGTGGTGGACCTCGAAGGCCTGGCCTGTCATCGCGGCTCTGCTTTTGGTGCATTGGGCCAGGAGCCGCAACCCACTACGGAGCACTTTGCCAACCTGCTTTACGATGCACTCTCCAAAACAGACCCGCAGCAGCCCGTTTGGTTGGAAAACGAAAGCCGCAGCATCGGGCGGGTTTTTCTGCCTGAGGGCTTTTGGAAAGCCATGCTGCGCTCACCGAAATTCACCATTGAAATTCCGTTGGAAAGGCGCATTCAACGCCTGCTGCGAGACTACGCCGGCTTTCCACCGGAAGAGCTGAAAGCCGCTTTCCAAAAAATCGCCAAAAGACTCGGAGGCCTGCATCTCAGGCAGGCCCTCGAAGCCATAGACTCCGGCAATCCGGCCACAGCCGCTGCCCTGGCCCTGCGCTACTACGACAAGGCTTATGGCAAGGGAAAACTGCCCGAAGGCATCCAAAAAGGCCCTGAGTCCGTCCTTACTTTTGGCACGGACTCAGAGGCGGAAATAGCGGCTGCGCTTTTGCAAAAAGCATTGTTGAGCGGACTTCAGTCCGCTAATTAGTACCGCGTGCTTTAGCGCGCGTACAACAGCCCGCGATGCGAAGCGAGCGTAAAATCACATTAGAACGCTTCGCGTTCCACATTAGAGCCGAAGGCTCCACATTAGGCGCAAAGCGCCCTCTTCTCATTGACAGCAGGCAAAATACCCTTTACCACAGCTCACCTCAGAGGTGCTGGCCACGGCTTTGAGCTTTCTGGAGTGCCCACAGTCAATAGCGCCACTTCCTCCGGAGGCACATTCTTTTTGCGCCTCTTCCGTATCGGGCAGGCAGCCACAGCTCATGCTTTTTACTGCAGCCTCTATGTCGGGGACAAAACCGCTCATGTCCTTTTTCAAAAAGGCTTTTTTAAATTTGTTGCCCTTCATCTTACTGATGCCATAAGCGTTGTCTCCCAAAACGTAAACCGTAGCACTTGCATCCGCAGCGCTGCCAATGACCAGGCGGCCTTTGGCGTATTCTCTCAACTCGAGTTCGCCCGAAAGCGAGGGGGTGCTTTTGGGTTGTGCCAAATAAAACTCGTCAAAAAACGGGTTGTAAAAAAGGGCAAAGTCATCTCCTGTAACATACATGACCTTTTTGCGGTTCTGCGAAGGCGCTTTCGAAGAAGAATCTGTAGTCTCCGCCTGACTATCGGCCGGAGCCCAACAGCCAACGTACACGAATAAACCGCATAGCAACAAAATGAGGGGTGAGGTTTTCATAGATGCAATGTTTTTGTGTGAGGAAAAAGATGTCAATTGCAAAGATAATGAAAAACAATGAAAAATGTGTATTATTTTTTGAGGTGTTTAGTGTTTGGTGGAATCGGGGAAATCGGGGAAATCGGTGGAATTGGCAGAAGCGGTGAAATCGGTGGAATCGGGGAGATTGGGGGAATCGGGAGAAGTTCAATGTCCCGCGATGCGAAGCGAGCGTAAAATCACATTAGAACGCTTCGCGTTCCACATTAGAGCCGAAGGCTCCACATTAGGCGCGAAGCGCCCACATTTCCCTATCTTTGCTCCAAAATCAAACTCTCACCACCCATGTCCAAACTCCCATACCCTCTGACCCGATACAGCCACGGCGCCGGTTGCGGCTGTAAGATTGCTCCTGCCGTTTTGGACGGCATTTTGGCGGAAGCCGGAAAAAGCAAGTTTTATGCCGAATTGTTGGTCGGCAACTCAACCCGCGATGATGCGGCGGTTTATGACCTTGGCGATGGCACGGGCATTGTCAGCACCACGGATTTTTTCATGCCCATTGTGGACAGCCCCGAAGACTTTGGGCGCATTGCGGCGGTGAATGCCATCAGCGACATTTACGCTATGGGGGGCAGGCCGCTCATGGCGATTGCCATACTGGGTTGGCCGGTTGATAAGCTGCCGACCGAGGTGGCCGGCGAGGTGGTGCGCGGCGGGCGCCTGGCCTGTGAAGAGGCGGGCATTCCCCTTGCGGGCGGGCATAGTATTGACTCGCCGGAGCCCATCTTTGGTCTGGCCGTGACGGGGCGCGTATCCATTAAGCACCTCAAGAAAAACGAAGGCGCCCGCGAAGGCGATTACCTCTTTCTGACGAAGGGCCTCGGCGTAGGCGTTTTGGCGACGGCCCAAAAGCAGGGCAAGGTGAGTGAAGAACACTTCCTGCTGGCACGCAACTCCATGGCAACGCTCAACAAGGCAGGGGAACTGCTGGGGCAGCAGGAATACGTGCATGCCATGACCGATGTGACGGGCTTTGGCCTGTTGGGCCACCTCAAAGAAATGGTCGAGGCCTCTGGTTTGCAGGCGGAAATCGAATTTGACAAGGTGCCTCTGCTCGATGAGCAGGTCATTCATCACTATCTCGACCTCGGCTGCATCCCCGGCGGCACAAATCGAAACTGGAAGAGCTACGGACAGAGCGTGAGTCCCATAGAAGAGCGACAACGCCAAATCCTCTGCGACCCACAGACCAGCGGAGGCCTGCTCGTCGCCGTGGCGCCCGATGCAATCGAAGATTTCAGGGCGCTCATGGCAAATGCAGGATGGCAGGACATACAAGCTCTCGGCCGTATGAAAGCGCCGGAGGGCAATTACAGGGTAGAGGTGCGCTAAACCCCTGCAAGTGGGGAGTGTCCAAAAGCAGATGCCCCTTACGGGCATCTTCCTTTGTATGCAAAAACCTCAACCTTATGCGCTTTCTCTACACCTTTTTACTGCTTTGTGCTGTACTTGCGGCACGAGCTCAGACCAATGTACGTGCCTGGTATGCCGAAGGGCAGGTCTGGGTGGTTTGGGAATTGGACCTGCCTTTGCCCGAGACTTATGGCATTTATGCCTCTTCGCAGCCTTTTTCCAACATCGAAGATGCCATTTTACTCGGCAGGCCCTTTTATCTGGAGTATCTGCCCTTTGCCCTGCGCGCGCAGATAGACAGCAGCATGAATTACCGGATTCCCGATGGCATGGGGGGCATCTATGAGTTGGCTCCCAACGAAGGCCTTTTTGTGGCCACGCCGCATCAAGCCGGCGCTATGTACTTTGCCGTGACGGCCTGGGGAGATTCCCTGGTGCAGGAGGGCGTCAACATCACGGATGATGCCGTTCCCTTTAGCTATGAGCCTGAGAATGATCCTGTGGAGTGCCATTTGCAAACGACCTTACCCTCGCCTTCCAATCCGGATTACACTTGCCGCGTATATGTGCTCTGGGCAGACGGCCGGCAAAACTACTGGGAGAGCCGCCCGGATTTTCCGGTCATGGCCAATGCGGCCAAAAACGGCATGCCCTCGCTTTTCATCGCCTGTGTGCCCAATGATTTTGACAATTCCGAGCCGGTGCCCCTGACCATCTGGCTGCACGGAGGGCAGGGCGACGCCCAGCAGTCTGTGCCGGGCAAGCGCAGAATCATTGACATTGACCCCGAGGAGGGCATTTTGGTCGCTCACAACGACGACGTCATTGGCTGGCGCGTGGATGAGCCTCATCTGGGGGGCAAAACCTGGCATTTTGGCTGGCGAAAAAACTGGGACCCCTTTACGCAATTGGATTTGCCTTTGACGACTGATACGGTCATCAATTATACCCAACGCCGCTATCTTTGGATAGACGAGTGGCTGATCAAGAACTTCAACGTGGACCCCAAGCGCATCAACCTCAATGGCCACAGCATGGGATCGGCAGGCTGCACGGCCCTGGCGAAGTGCTATCCGTCGCATTATGCTTCGGCAGCCATACACAGCAACGGCTTTCAGGGGCCCGGAACGGTGAATGCAGCCATCGTCTTCGGAAATGCCGCTCAGAATTTCCCCACCAATTTAGTCAATCGGGAGGGCCAGCCCGTGCGCTTTTACGACTTGTGGAATCTCATAGACAACTGTTCGCCGGAGCGCGACTGGCCGCTGATGCGCACCTGGCATGGCAAGCAGGATGCCAACGATGCCATGGCCTGGGACGCCGATGTGGTCGAAAATTATCGCCTGGCTGATTCCCTCGGCATGGGCGTGCAAATCTTTTGGAGTGAGCGTGGCCACAATCTGAACACCTCACCCATAGACCACTGGTATCACGGCAATCAGCCCGATGAGCAAATCGCCTATGACAATACCGATTACGAAGAGGCCCATTTTCGCTCCGACACTTGGTTGCCGGCTTTCTTCAACCATCGCTTAGACGACCAGGCACGTGCCCCGGGCG
>JALVES010000202.1 GCA_027030635.1 Saprospiraceae bacterium
TGAGTGTTCGTTGATTGGTGGGTTTTTGTTTAGTGTTTAGCGTTTAGCGTTTAGGGTTTAGGGTTTAGTGTTTAGGGTGATAACGGTGTATCACGTATGTCGCAGGTCATTGTAGGGGCAAACCTGAGTGTTTGCCCGACTGCCTTTTAATTTGCCCGACTGCCTTTTAAAGTATCCTCATGATGAAGTTTTTTATACCCTTCTTGTTAGTTATACCCCTGTTTTTCTTCGCCTGTACCGAGATGTCTGAAAAAGCCATGTTTCCTGATCTGATTTTGTACAATGGCGTCTTTGCCACTATGGATAGCGCTTATACTGATGTGGAAGCCCTGGCCGTGCGCGACGGGCATATTTTGGAGTTGGGCACAAAAGAGGAGATTCTCGCTCTGGCCGGTGACAGCACGGAGCTGATTGACTTGCAGGGCGCTTTTGCCATGCCGGCCTTTGTGGAAGGGCACGGCCATTTTCACAGCCTGGGCAAGAGTTTGGTGAACCTCAACTTTCTGCACGCGCAAAGTTGGGAAGAGATCGTGCAGCAAGTGGCGGAGGCCGCCCGCAAAGCAGCGCCCGGCGCCTGGATACAGGGCCGCGGCTGGCATCAGGAAAAGTGGGCGGAGATGCCCCGCGAACTGGTGGATGGCTATCCCGTACATCACAGCCTCAGCGAGGTCTCGCCTGAAAATCCCGTCATTCTCTTTCACGCCAGCGGGCATGCGCTCTTTGCCAATGAAGCCGCCATGAAAGCCGCCGGCATCACGGCAGAAACGGCAGCGCCGGCGGGCGGAGCCATCATACGCGATGCGGCGGGACAACCTACCGGGGTATTCGAAGAAAATGCCATGCAGCCCGTGGCGGATGCCTGGGAGCGCTACGAGGAGAGTCTGCCGGAGGAGGAGCGGGAAGCCCGCTATCTGCAAGCCCTGCATTTGGCGCAAGCCGAATGTTTTGACAAGGGCATCGCCACCTTCACAGACGCGGCCTGCTCAGCCGAAGAAGCCCTGCGCTACCGGCATTTGAGCGAAAGCGGAGAGCTGAAAATACGCCTCTACACCATGCTCTTCGGCACGCCAACGGAGGTGGAAGAAGCCCTCCACCTGCCCGCCGCCGAAGACGGACAGCCGCCTTTGCCCGTCTTCCCCCAAGGCGATGGCATGTTTAGCTGCCGGGGTATCAAAGTGTTTTTCGATGGCGCGCTCGGCTCACACGGGGCCTGGCTGTTGGAGCCTTATGCCGACAAACCCGGCTTTACCGGACAAAACACCACGCCGCCCGACAGCCTGCGCAAATTTGCGGAAATTGCCCTTCAAAACGGCCTGCAACTCTGTGTACACGCCATAGGCGACAGGGCCAACCGCGAAGTCTTGGATTTGTACGGGCAAATGTTTGCCGAAAGGCGAAAATCAGGCAGCACCCTCCGCTGGCGCATCGAACACGCCCAGCATCTCAGCGCCGACGACATCCCCCGTTTTGGCGCTCTGGGCGTCATCCCCGCCATGCAGGCTATCCACTGCACTTCGGATGCGCCCTTTGTGGTGGAACGCCTCGGCGAAGAACGCGCCCGCACAGGAGCCTATGCCTGGCGCGCCCTCTTAGACAGTGGCGCCCGCATCGCCAATGGCACCGACGCGCCCGTGGAAGAGGTGGACCCCATCCCCAATTTCTACGCCGCCGTAAGCCGCAAGCGGGCAGACGGCGGAGAGGCCTTCTTCCCCGAGCAGCGCATGAGCCGCGAAGAAGCCCTGCGATCCTATACCATAGATGCCGCCTATGCCGCCTTCCTCGATGCGTTTACGGGCTCGCTCAGCCCGGGCAAAAGCGCCGACATCGTCGTGCTCTCCAACAACCTGCTGAACTGCCCCGAAGACAATATTCTCAAAACGGAGGTGCTCAAATTGTTCGTCAGGGGAGAGCAGGTGAAGTAGGGTGGACGTTTTGTCCCCTTTTGCCTCAAAACCTTGCCAAACTGTCAGGTGTTTTCCTTTAGCACGCAATTTGCAGTGTTGAAAAGGAAGAAACGAAAGTACCACTATGAAATTCATGGACTACTATAAAATACTGGGGGTAAGCAAAAACGCCACCGAGAAGGAAATCAAAAAGGCTTACCGGAAGCTGGCGCGCAAATACCACCCCGATATCAACCCCAATGACCCTGAAGCCAAGAAGAAGTTTCAACAGATCAACGAGGCTCAGGAGGTTTTGCTGGACCCCGAAAAGCGCAGGAAATACGACAAGTATGCCGACAAGTACGGCAAGGACTGGGAGCATGGCGAGGAGTTTGAAAAAGCCCGTCGAGCTTATGGCGGAGGGCGTACTACAGGGGGTGGCGCTTACACTACGTATCAGGATTTTGAGGGCTTTGAAGGTTTTGGCGACAGCGGATTTTCAGACTTTTTTGAATCCATGTTTGGCGGCATGGGCAGCCGTGCCGGAAGCTCGAGGCGCCGACGGGCTTTTAAAGGGCAGGATTATCGCGCTACGCTGGAGTTGCCCCTGCGCGAGGTCTATGAAACCCACAAGCGCACCCTGACCATAGGCGATAAGAACATCCGCATCACCATTCCCGCCGGAGTGGAAGACGGGCAAACCATCCGCATCAAAGGCTATGGCGGCCCGGGCGTAAACGGCGGCCCCAAGGGAGATTTGTACATCACCTTCAGAATCATCAACAACACGCCCTTTGAGCGCAAAGGCAGTGATCTGTATCGCGAAGCCGAACTGGACCTCTTCACGGCCGTGCTCGGCGGCGAGCTGATTACAGAGACTTTCGAGGGCAAAAAGGTGAAAATCAAAATTAAACCCGGCACACAACCGGGCTCTAAAGTCAAGCTGAAGGGCAAGGGTTTTCCCGTCTATAAGAAGAAAGGCGTTTTCGGAGACCTTTACATTACGCTCAAAGTGAAGATTCCGGTGAATCTGACTGCCGAGCAGCGCCGCATGTTCGAAGAACTGGCTAAAACCTTTAAGTGATGGAAGACCAAATGTATATATCCATAAAGAGCTTTTGCCGGGCTCATGAAATCGGCCTCGACTTCATCGAAGAGGTGTTGGAATACGAGCTCATCGAAGTGCAGAAAACCGAAGACGATCTGCTCCTGCCCGAAGAGCAGTTGGAGCGCTTAGAGCGCATTTTGCGTTTGCATTACGAACTGGGCATCAACATGCCGGGGATAGATGTGATCTTGCGCTTGTTGGAGAGGTTTTATTCGTTTTGAGTTTTT
>JALVES010000203.1 GCA_027030635.1 Saprospiraceae bacterium
AACAGGTGGATGCCAATTATCTGTTGGAGCCCGTCGCCAATGCCGGCAGCTACTCCTCTTTTGACGGCACTACGCTCAACATCCAGACCCGCACGCTCTTCTTTCAGGAAGCCCAGGGCGAATACTACCTCGGCGTCTATCTCATCGAAGACGGCGTGCTCAACAGCCAGGCCGGCCAAAGCGGCGAGGTCATGCACCACTACGTCATGCGCGATGCCGCCACCGACGACGCCTTCGGCGTACTGCTCGGCTCGGGCACCATCTCCGCCAACACGGAATTTACCCACAACTTCAGCGCCGACATCAGCGGCTATGTGCCCGAAAATCTGGATGTGGTTACCATCATCTGGCGCAAAGAAGGCAGCACCTACTACTACGTCAACGCCTGGTCCGAAGACGCCGGCAACGAGCCGCCTTCCGGCCTCGCAGAAAGCACTCCTCAACCCACCCTGCTGCTGAAAACCCTGGAAAACGGCCAAAGCTACCAACTCGAAGTACAATCCGACAACCCCCTCTCCGGGCTGCAAATCGCACTCTTAGACAGCAACGGCCGCCAACTGCGCCAATTGCACAAAGGAAGCCTGCCCGCCGGCAAGTCATCTTTTGAAATCAACAAAGGAAATCTGCCCGCAGGCCTGTATTTCATCAAGCTGCAGGCAGCCCGGGGAAAAGTGCAAACGCTAAGGGTGTATTTCTCCCAACCGTAAAGCGCGCAGCGTCCACATCAGCGCGAAGCGCTCTCCCCCACAAAAAGGGCAGAAATCGAGCGATGTTCGTGAATATTCCGAATGGCCCGTGAGAACAGCTTAGCCGTGGGCAGGACTTTGATTTTTTCTTTGGGCACATCTGCTTTCAGGGGCAGGGTGTCCGTTACCAACAGTTCTTTGAGCACGGAATTTTGGATGGTTTCATAGGCATTTCCCGAAAGGACGGGATGGGTAGCGAGGGCGCTGACTGAGTTGGCGCCTTTTTCCATGAGCGCTTCGGCGGCGCGGCAGAGGGTGCCGGCGGTATCTACCAGGTCGTCCACGAGGATGAGGTCGGCGCCTTCCACTTCGCCGATGACCGTCATGCTTTCGACCTGGTTGGCGCGTTTGCGGTACTTGTCGCAGATGACGAGATCGCGGTGAAAAAATTTGGCGTAAGCCCTTGCCCGTTTGACGCCGCCTACATCCGGAGAGGAGAAAATGACATTCGACATGTCGCGCTGCTGCAGGTAAGGCATAAAAATGGCTTCGCCCCGCAGGTGGTCCACCGGAATGTCGAAGAAGCCCTGTATCTGATCGGCGTGAAAATCCATCGTCATGATGCGATTGGCGCCGGCGGCCTGCAAAAGATTGGCAATCAATTTGGCAGATATGGGAACTCTTGGCTTATCTTTGCGGTCTTGGCGGGCATATCCGAAGTAGGGAATCACCGCCGTGATGTAATCGGCAGAAGCCCGTTTGGCGGCGTCAATCATCAGCAAAAGCTCCATCAGATTGTCGGTGGGGCTAAAGGTTGACTGGATGAAAAACACAAAGGCGCCGCGCACCGATTCGTTGATAACCGGCTGCATTTCGCCGTCGCTGAAACGACTGACGGAGACATCTCCCAAGCCGATACCGTAATAATCTGCTATCTTTTCGGCCAGATATTTGGAGGCTGTACCCGAAAAGAGCTTAACTTCGACCATGTCGTGGTTTTTGAGAAGACTTAAAAGTGGTTTGCAGCCCGCCGGAAATAAATTCCCCTGTATGCCCTTCTTTGAAGAGGCAGCGCTCTCTTCGGGGGCAAAGGTAAGACAATTATCGAATATGCCATGAAAATCAACACGCCCTACGCCCTCTTATTCTTCTCCGGACTCAGCCTTCTGCTCAGTTGCGAGCATATTGAACTGCCTTTCGGCAAATCCGATAGCACGCAGGAGGAGGTTCAGGCCCTCTTCGCCCAACTCCCCTCCAATGCCGATTTCGGCAATTACTGGTACAGCGGCAAAGCCGAGTTGAATGTCTATGACGTAAGCATCTCGCGCTACGGCGAAAACCGCCACGGCCAAGGCCTGTTTATCTTCGTCAGCGAAGACATGGACGCCGAGCGCCAGGTCAAACTCGAAGGCGATGAAGAGCCCGAACGCCCCAAAGTCAACGTGCTCAAACGCAACAGTCTGCTGCGCTTCACCACCGGCATCTACGATTACTCCCTCATGGGCTCCGTCTTCACGCCCATCTCTCTCGAAAAGCGTCTGCCGGCGCTCAAAGACAACATGAGCGCACAGGATTGGTGCGGCCACTCTTTCCTGCAACTCAACTACAAAGACAAGCGCTACACACTCAAGCAGTTCTCCTACTTCGGCAGGGAGGGCGACAAAGAGGAAAAAATAAACGAAGAGGCCTTGCTGGAAGACGACCTCTTCAACTGGCTCAGGCTTTCGCCAAACCTCCTGCCGGAAGGCGAATACACGCTGCTCCCCGGCTTGTTTTACCTCTACCTCTCACATGAAAAAGCCAGGCCCCACGCCGCACGCCTGAGCTACCGCAGTGGAGAGGCTGCCCCGCAATGCGTGATCGAATACCTGCACCTCAAGCGCACCCTCGTGATAGATTTCGAGGCAGAATTTCCCTACCGCATCCTGGGCTGGACCGAAAAGGACGACCAAAAGACCCTGCTCAAAGCAGAGCTCAAACAAAGCATCCAAGCGCCCTACTGGACCCAAAACGCCACCGAGTTCGAACACCTGCGCGACAGCTTGCAAATACACTGGTTCAAATGATGATTTCACGGGAAGCTAAAAGTTTTGCTCTGCTCATTGCACTCGGCCTCGTCTGGGGCAGTTCGTACATCCTCATCAAGCGGGGCCTGGAGGTCTTTTCGCCCGGCCAGGTAGCCACCTTGCGCCTCAGCATCACGGCCCTGTTTTTCCTGCCGATATTGCTCAAAGACTTTCGTCAAATGCCCTGGGCGCATTGGAAGCCCCTGCTGGCCGTGGGCATCGTTGGCAACCTGCTGCCCTTTTTCTTTTTTGCCTTGGCACAGACCCGTCTCAGCAGCTCACTGACCGGCATCATCAGTTCCCTGACCCCGCTATTCACCATGGTGCTGGGGCTGCTCTTTTTTGCAGTGCGCATCCCTCTGTCGAGAGGCATCGGCGTTTTGCTGGGCCTGGCAGGCGCCATCTGGCTGGCGCTCACCGGCGGCGCCCCCTTAGACGAT
>JALVES010000204.1 GCA_027030635.1 Saprospiraceae bacterium
GGTTGAGTACAGGGTACAGTTCTGCTGCGATTTATTTAGAAAAGCAGGGGCAAAGTACTAATAATATCGGTTTGTATGTAAGGCACTGTACTTTTGTCAACAACAAGGGGCATAATGGGGCGGGGATAAATTATTATTTGGATTTTCCTTCTAACCTTCAGGAAGAGATTCCCTTATTTATAGAGGACAATGTATTCCAAAACAACGAGGGACGTGATGTTGTTTTTTATTCTTACGGCGCCTCAACAGATACTTTTTACCGCGTGACGATTCGCGGCAATTATTTTGAAAGCACTGAGTCTTCCGGTGTCAGTTATGGCGATGCAAAGGTTTTTATAGCCTATATAGGAGTCCGCCTGTACAACAATCGTTTTTTCAGGCCGGCAGGCGGCGTTCTTTGCACTTTTTTGGCGCATGATAATATCCCCTTTGCCTTTTTCAACAATACCTGTCGCTTTCTGGGCAGTGTTTGTTTTATTGTAGGCGGCGGGCCTTCAGAGGATTTTTACTTAGAGCTTTACAACAATATTTTTTACAACAGTTCCGGCGGGCCGCTTGTGTGGGATTGGACCGGTGATGACTATGGCGTCAGGTTGAAGATATCTCATTGTCTGTTGGGCGGCATAGAGAGCGAGGACGATATTGCTCCTTTATTGGAAGAGGTGTTGGTGGGCGAGGGCATGCAATACGGAGTGAGCGATCCGGGCTTTGTGGATTTGTATGAGGGCGATTACAACCTGCAGCCCTGCTCGGCTGCGGTAAATGGCGGCAGCAACGAAGTCTGGCAGACGCTGGCACAGGGAATGGCAAAAGATGCTGCGGGGCGCCCGCGCATTTTAGATGGCACGATAGATGTAGGCGCCTATGAGGCCGACACCATGACGATGGATACCGTGCTGGTTTTTCTGCCCTCGTGTCCGGGCGCTTCAGACGGCGCTGTTTTGCTGGCAGCAGATGGCTATTGCAACCAGCCGCCGGGCAGCTACGAAATTGCCTGGGAGGGAGGTTCGGTTCAGAGCAGTTTTTACATACAAAACCTGCCTGCGGGCGACTATACCTTCACGCTCACCGACAGCCGCGGGCGCTCTGCCGAGGTAGCCGTTGCAATGCAGCCGGCCGATCCTCCCGATTTGCAATTGGAAGTCTCGGTTGTGCCCACGCTGCCGGGTCTGGCTCAGGGTCAGGTACTCATTTTGGATACAGAGGGAGGCCATCCGCCCTACACCTACCTGTGGGATGATGGCGACAGCTCGGCTTTTCACCTCCACTTAGAGCCGGGCTGGCATACGGTTACCATCACAGATGCGCTGGGCTGTACCTGGCAGCAAAGCTGGGAAGTAGAGATTTACACTTCAAGTGCAGAAATTTCAGAAGAGGCCCTTCAGCTCTATCCCAATCCGACTGCAGGGCTATTGTACATTTCGGGCATACAGGCTGTGAAAGTCGAGCTTAGAGACGCTCTGGGCCGTCCGGTACCGGATGTCAGTTTATCCGGTCGGCAGTTAGACCTTTCAACGCTGTCAGCCGGGGTTTACTTTGTAGTGCTTGAAGATTCTGAAGGGCGCCGTCTGTGCAGGCGGGTTTGTAAGGAGTAGGTTTTAGTCAATGATTCATTACGCTTTGAGATAGCAATATGCCCAGAGTTCAGCGAAGTTCCAATACCCCTTTTATTTTTGCCAACTTAGGCTTGATTTCAAAGTTGCATAAAATAAATGAGACCATCTGACAATTGAACCGTTGGAAGAGCCCATCTCCGATCCCCGAGCTGGAGCCAAAGCGGAAGATCGGGGAGCGGATTTTTGAAGATTAGCTTATCCTATGGGGCCGGCTCGGGAGATAGCCAATAGGGACGTGATAGAACGCGGGCTTCGGCAAACTCAGCCTGACAGATGACGCGGACTTCGGCAGGCTCAGTCTGACAGATGACGCGGACTTCGGCAGGCTCAGTCTGAAGGTTTTCGCGGATTTCGACAGGCTCAATCTGACAGATTTTTAAGCCGGTTCAACTTGATAGCTTGGTTTCTGATGGAGACAGGTAGCCAAAAAACTTAATGAACCATTGCCTTTCAATTGTATCCAAAACACCTTTTTGCATTTTGATAAATATACCCAAACTACCCGGATATGCACAGATACCTTTTGTTTCTGACTGTTTTTCTCGTCTTTATACCCTCCTGCCGCGAGCCGGTGGACGAGGTGGAAATCCGCAACAGGGAAGACAGGCTTTTGGAAAAATTTTACATCACCAAAGAGGAGCACAAGCGTCATGGTCCTTATGTGAGATATGACAGCAGCGGTATGGTTTTGCTGGAGGAATCGAATTACCGGCATGGCCAATTGGATGGGGCGTACAAGTTGTACTACCCTTCCGGTCGTTTGCAGGAGGAGGCCACTTATAAAGACGGCAAGTTGGAAGGCGTGCGCAAATTGTACTACGAAGGTGGTGGCTTGCAGATTGAAGAGCATTACCTCGATGGCTTGTTTGAAGGGCCTTACCGAACTTACTACGAAAACGGGCAAGTTGACCAGGAGGGCCAATACGTCAACAACGAGATGACGGGCGAGTGGAAGCGCTACTACCCTTCGGGTCAGTTGATGGAGGTGGTGCAGTTTGAGCACAACGAGGAAAACGGCCCCTTTACGGAGTACTACGAGAACGGCAAGCTCAAAGCCGAGGGCTCTTATCTCGGAGGCGATAAAGAGCACGGGTTGTTGTTGCTCTACGACTCCACCGGCACCTTGGAGCGCAAGATGCGCTGCAATCACGGCATTTGCAAGACCTTTTGGCTGGCCGATTCTACGGCAGTTTTGCCCGACACTACGGTCAACATTCCCGATTCGCTGTTGAGGTTTTAAAACTTTCGGCTTGCAAAACAGCCCGTTTAGAATTGCGTTACAGAAAGCATGAGAACACTTATACCCATGCTTTCCCTGCGCTTGTCAATTCGCCTTTTTTGCCTGGCTCCGGCGCTTTTGACGGGCAGCCTTTCTTTGCATGCGCAAGTTACGGGTGGCGATGCCGCTTACGAATTTATGGACCTGCCGGCTTCGGCCCGTTTGCAGGCTTTGCGCAACAACCTCATCAGCATATCTGACGGAGATGTGGCCCTGGCATCCCTGAATCCCGCTTCGCTCAATGCACAGGCGCATGGCCGCCTGTCCTTTTCCCA
>JALVES010000205.1 GCA_027030635.1 Saprospiraceae bacterium
TTTCCTTTTCAGCGCAGGGTGGAGGGGTAGATTTTATGAAGGTGAGGTTTACTCCAAAGTTGCTGAGCAGGAACAGTATCCATAAACTTAGAAAGGTGATTGATCTGATTATAAAGGCCTTCATGTGGAATTAAAATTGGAAGTAAATGAACTCTTGCTCAGCCCCCATGAAATAGAAGATAAGCCATAGAAAAGCAAAATAGGAAACCCAGCGCAATGGCATTGGCCAATGCCTAATACTCAGGCCGTGTTCTTCTTTTCGAAATATCCACTCCCAAGCTATAAGCAGAGCTATTAAGGGGAGGTATTTTAGACGAGTTGTGCCGGATTCGCCGCTATGCGGAATAAACATGTTGTGTAAATAGTGCCATGCTTCGGAGACACTGGCAGCCCTAAAGAAAACCCAGGCGATGAGTACCTGAAAAAAAGTAGTTCCCATTTGCCAAAGTTCATTCCATTGGGGGAGAATGCGGTTTTCTGTCATTGACGATGCAAGGTGTTTTCTGTTTATGTTTAAAAGCATGAGCGGAGCAAAGAGCAAAGCGTGAAGGGCGCCCCAGGCGATGAAGGTCCAATTAGCCCCATGCCAAAATCCGCTTATCAGAAAGACGATAAATACGTTGCGCAAGGCTTTTCCTCGAGGGACACGGCTGCCTCCCAGAGGGATGTAAACATAATCTTTAAACCAGGTAGAGAGGGAGATGTGCCAACGCCTCCAAAAATCTGCAATATCCCGCGCGAAATAGGGAAAATTGAAATTGCGCATGAGGCGAAAGCCAAAGAGCTTCGCAGTGCCGATGGCGATGTCGGAATAACCGGAAAAATCTCCATAAATTTGGAAGGCAAAATAGAAGGCTCCAAGCCAAAGGGCCGGAGAGGAAAAGTCCTGATAACTTCCAAAGATTTCATTGACGTAAACAGCGCTGGTGTCGGCAATGACAATTTTTTTGAACAATCCCCACAACATTTGGCGCAAGCCATCTTTAGCTTCGTCCACGTCAAATTTGCGTGCTCGTTGAAATTGAGGAAGTAAGTTGCCGGCTCGTTCAATGGGGCCGGCAACGAGTTGTGGGAAAAAACTTACAAAAGCAGAAAAAGCAATCCAGTCCTGAGTGGGTTTGATTTTTTTTCGATAAACATCAATGGTATAACTCAAGGTCTGGAAAGTGTAAAAGCTAATGCCTACGGGCAAGACGATATGCAGGTGTATGGGCTGGAAGTTTTGTCCGAATATGGTGAAGGCTTCGACGAAATTGTCAACAAAGAAATTGTAGTATTTGAAGAAGCCGAGAAGGCCTAAGTTGCTGAGCAGGCTAATCAGGAGTAGGCGTTTTCTGGTTTTAGTTTTGTTGGTTTTTTCTAATTGTAGGCCTACTGTAAAATCTACGGCTGTGCTGAAAGCTATTAAGGTGAGAAAGCGCCAATCCCACCATCCGTAAAAAAAATAGCTGCTTACCAGCAGCCAAGTGTTTTGGAGTCGAATCTTATGGCTCCCAATAAGCCAGTAAATGGCAAAGACAATGGGCAAGAAAACAGCAAACTCTATTGAGTTAAAAAGCATTTTATGTTGTTTTTTCTTGCCTGTTTAAGAGTGAATGATTTGTCGCTGTGTGGAGAGGCTTATTGCTTTATCAGTTTAGTAAACCACGTTGCTCCTTCTTTGTCAGTTATTTGGATGACATAGGGCGCAGGAGGGCGTTCGCTGATGTCTAACAGATAGCGAATGCCTCCTCCGGGGATTTCCCGTCGTTTTATAGCTCTTCCGCTGGCATCCAAGAGTGTCAGTTCAAGTGCTGTGGCAGGTGGTTTTGAAAACTCAAGCACAATTTCTCCAGTCGTTGGGTTGGGGTATAGTGAAATTTCGATTGGAAAGGGTTCTCTTTGGGCGAGTGTTTCCTGGCATTTGAGTTCTAAGGTGTCGGTGCAAATGGTTTCGCCATTTATGCTGAGGTAATTTAATTCAATGGCCAAGTCTGAGCCGTCTTCAAAGTCTGTCAGGCAAATGCGTGTGTAGTAATATTCTCCCACCGGAGCAACGCCTCCTGGAGCTTCTAAAGTTATCCCGTCTTCATTGTTGTCAAAAGAAGAGCTCCAGCCATTTAAAGGCGCCATTGGTATGGTCGTTATGCCATCTAAGCCGACTATTTGGACAGTGGAAAAAAAGTCAGGAACAAAGTTGTGTAATTCTAAAATGAAGCAGCAGATGTCGGGCTGTGCATCGCTTGGCGTGTATGTGGTTAAAACTGAAGAACAGGGGTCGGGCAAGCCCGTAGAGAGTGCGCAAGATGCTCCGTCATTGGAGGTTAGCTCTACGGATGTATTCTGTATGAACTCTGTCGTCATATTCACTACATCAACTTTAAATAGCGTGCCGTATGAATTACAGAAAACATATAGGTTGCCTTCTGCATCGGCAAAGGAAGCACCGTAACCGGAAGTGAAGCTGCAAGATAGCGAGGGGCTTAGGTTGTTATAAAAGTTTACATCGCCGGTGGCGGGATCAAAGCTGACCAACTTTCCTCCATCATTGGTGGCTCCATAGAACTTGCCTTGTTCCGGGAGATAAGAAAAATCAGCAGCATTCAATGGAGTGTTTAGGTTATAAGTGTTAACAACAGTTTGGGCATCAATATCTATTTTGTAAATGGTTTGTAGGTAAGTGTTTGTGATAAACAAGTTGCCTGACAGGTCGCAGTCACCCGTAAAATATCCGCTGCCACTTGGAACCGGCAAGCCGGATACAGCGCCGAGGTCCTGGAAAATTCCTGTACTCCCAACTCGCACTAAATGGTTGCTGCTTCTTCGGATTCCATAGATGTAGTTGTCCTCAACATTGTAACCGATGGCATTTATTTCATAAGGGTTGGAGTGTATGAGCTCAAATTCAGCAGAATAAGGATTGTAGCTTACAAACTCGTTACCTTCCAGCACCTGATAAAAAATGCTGCTCTCTGTACAGCTTAAGGTGTCGCTGAAGGGAGGGGGAGCAAGTGGACTTTTCTTTTTTACATGCCGGGAAATAGAGATGGCTGAAATACTTATGCACACACAAGCCAGAGCAAGTGTTAAAGTTATTCTAAGTGCTTTTGAGGATGGTGTATTTGTATAGGGTGTTTTCATGTCTTGTGTATTTTAAGTTTTATAAAGATGAGTCTGCTTGTAAAGCCGGCTTGTGCTTATTGCACTTCGTTCTTGCAAATATCAGGTTTTTTATTAAAAATGAGATGAGTTTGCCAGGAAACCTCAATGGTTTTTTAATCCCCACACCTTCCCCCACATCCTTTTTCTGCGCCATTGGCGGATGAAGCGGCCTTCTTCGGGGGTAACGATGAAGTCGTCTTGGCGGAGGAGGGCTTGCAGCCAGCCGAGCATGACGGCCAGGCCGGTGAGGCCGTAGGGGCGGGTGAGGTAGCCGGCTTTGAGGGCGCTGATGAGGGTGATGAAGAAGCCGTAGCGCAGGCGGTACATGCCGTTGCCGATGAGCAGGCGGGTGCGCAGGGAGCCGGTTTCGGTGCCGAGGGGGCGGTGGTGGCGTACTTGGAGGCTTGTGTCAACCAGCACCTCCCAGCCGTGGTAGCGTGCGAGGAGTTCGTCGGCTGTATCCCAGCCTATGGAGGGGCGCAGGCCGCCGATTTGTTCGAAGCATTCGCGTCGGTAGGCTTTGAAGGCGCCTTTGACGTGATCGGTGTCGGAGAAGTTTTCATAGGCCCATTTTCCGTTTTTTTCTACGGTTATGGTGCCTCCGGCGATGCCGAGGCGCGGGTTTTGGGCGAAGTGTTGAGCGAGGCGTTCGAAGTATTCGGGGGGGAGTTCCAGGTCGGCGTCCAATTTGACGAGGAAATCGTGGGGGGTGTTGATTTGCGCGTAGCCTTCTGTGAAGGCTCTGACTACTTTGGCGCCTATGGCCCGCTGCCCTTTTGCCGGACGGCGGTACAATCGGAGCCAGGGGTAACGTTTGGCGAAAGCCGAAACCACTTCTGCCGTGCGGTCGGTGGAGCCGTCATCTACGACCAGGGCCTGTTGTGGCAGGAGGCTTTGCCTTGCCAGCGCCTCTAACAGCCGCCCGATGTGCTGCTCTTCGTTGCGGGCCGGGATGACGACGACGTATCTCATGGTCTGAAAAACAAGCCGTCTATGGTGTTGACTCTGCCGGTGTTCAAATCCACGCCTTCGATGTGGAAGCTGTAGGGTTGAAAACCGCGTTCTTTCATAAAATCGGCAATTTCGTAAAAGGCGAAATCGGAGCCTTCGTAAATGGGGTAGAGGGGGATTTCGATTTTGATGCCTTTGAGTTGAGGGAGCAGTGTTTCGGCGCCTTCGAGTACTTGTTTTTCGAAGCCCTGGGTGTCTATTTTCAGGAGGATGTTGCCGCCCTTGGGGTCTATGTATTGGGGGGCGATGCTGTCTATGCGGTATAGCGGCACGCGTTCGCTGCGTATGGCACGCGATTTGGGATTGTGGGCGACGTAGCTGTCTTTGATGTCGAGGGCCGAGCTGAAGACGCTGTCGTCGCTGACTTTGATTTCGACTTCGCCGTTTTCGTTGCCGATGGCACAGGGCGGGGCGACTGTCCATTGGGGATAGGCCTTGCTGCGTTTTTCGAGCAGGCGATGGGCTTCGCTGACGGGCTCGAAGGAGACGACTTTGCCCGTGTAGCCGAAGTCGTAGAGGGATTCGGCAAATTGGCCGGTGTTGGCGCCGATGTCGAGGACTTGCCGGATGTTCATTTCGCGCAGCAGCATGGCTGTACGCAGGGGTTCGCTGGCCGAGGCGGTAAAGCGTTTGAGGCGCAGGTGGAGGCCTGTGGCTTTGCCTGCACGGCGGCGCAGGCGCTCTAACCATTTGGATTGGAGTATTTTTTGCAAGGCATTCATGGGGCAAAGGTATGCTTTAAGTGGCAGGCTTCTTATTGCAAATGGTTGCAAATCTACGATAACTGTAAAAACCGGCTTCGAGGGCCAGGCGCCGGAGGAGTCGGGGAGGAGTTTCGCCTGTGTTTTTTTCCTCCCATTGCTTTTGAACGAAGGTGCAGCGGGCTTGTTCCAGGGTTTCTCTTTCGCCTTTCTTTGTGGCCGGCTGCAGCGGGGCGGGCAGGAGGCTCAGGCGAAAATCGGGGTCGAAGAGGCAGCCCTGGCGGAAGAGGATGTCTTCGGCAGTTTGGTTTTTGCCCTGCTGCAGAAGCGGGCGTACATAGCTTCGGCGCAAGAGCTGCCAAGCGATGTTGATGACCCACAGGGCCATGAGGGCGAAGGAATAGTGGGTGAGGTAGGGATAGATGCTCCAAACCCGCAGGCTGCGGCCAAAGAGTTTGAACATGGCGAAGTCGAGAATGAGGAAGAAACTGTTGAAAGCCGCGAGGAAAAAAAAGACCAGCGTGTGGCGCTTGAGCCAGCGCACCTTGGCCATTTGCCAGGGGTAGTGCGTGTGATGTTGCAAAACCGCTTCGCGAAATCTGATGTATCGCCAACTCATGGCGAGATAGAGCAGGAAAGAGCATACAAAGAAACCGCCCTCCAGCGTTTTGTAAACCTGGGTGTAAAACCAGGACTCCGGCTTGTACTGCACAAAGAAGAGGATGGCGTAGAGCCCTATTTGCAGCAAGGGGAAAAAGGCGTGTTTCAGATCGGTGCGATGCCACTCATAAGCCGGATAGAGGGTGAATTTGACAAAGAAAAAATACAAGGGCCCCAGCGCCCAGGTAAACCAAATGGGGAAGAAGAACCACTGCGGATGCTGCAGAAAGACGTTTAGCATCATCAGCACATCCCGCAATAACGAAAGGCTAAACAGCCAAAGCAGCAGGCTCATGCTGCGATTGGCCTTGAGATTGCCGAAGGGGCGAAACCAAAACACCCAGCTCATGCCCCAGGCGGTCAGTGAGATGAGCCATGCAGCCCACTCGCTCGTAGTTTCTTTTATGACCTCCGGAATAAACACGCGCTAATTTAGTAACTTTGCCGCGTTTATGCAGAGGCGGGACTCCCGTTGCCCCGAGACGGCCTGCGTTTTCGCACAGGCATTTTTCTTGAGACGACAAACAATAGTTAAAACATAAAACACCGTAAGCCATGAGGCCATTTATTTTTGTTTCCCTCTTTTTGGCGTTGAGCCTGACTGCTTTGACGCTGCATGCACAGACGGAAAAAGAGGACGATCCCGTATTGTTTACCGTTAACAACCACCCCGTGAGGGTTTCTGAATTCGTCTATATCTATGAGAAGTCGAATGCAGACAAGGCCGATTACTCGAGCAAATCGCTGAATGAGTACTTGCGCCTATACACCAAATTCAAGTTGAAGGTAGAGCGTGCCCGCGAATTGAAGTTGGATACCATCAAGGCTTTGCAGCAGGAGTTGGAGGGCTATCGCCGTCAGTTGGCCGATTCCTATCTCATTGATCGCGAGGTTACGGAGAGGTTGGTGCGCGAGGTCTATGATCGCAAGAAACAGGATGTGGATATTAGCCATATCCTCATTCGCGTTGGGCCCAATGCCGGCGAGGAGGTGGAAAAACGCGCTTATGAGCGCGCCATGCAGGCCCGCAAGGAGTTGCTCGAAGGCAAATCTTTCAGCGAGGTGGCAAGGCGTTATTCTGAGGACAAGGCCGTTGCCCGCAACGAAGGGCACATAGGCTATGTGACGGCCATGTTCCCCAAAGGCCTTTACAATCTGGAAACGGCGGCCTACCATTTGCCGAAAGGCGAAGTCTCCGAGCCCATACGCACGGCCATGGGCTATCACATTCTCGTCGTACACGACCGCCGGCCTGCGCGGGGCGAAATCGAGGCGGCGCACATCCTCATCCGCAAGCCCAAGAAAGGGGAGGATAAGGACCCCAAGGCCATTATTGACTCCATTTACCAGCAGTTGCAGCAAGGCGCCAATTTTGAAGAACTGGCTAAGAAGTATTCCGAAGACAAGCTCTCGGCCTCGCGTGGGGGCTACATCGGCTTCTTTGGCATCAATCGCTATGAGAAGAGCTTTGAAGACGCCGCTTTTGCCCTGCAAAAAGACGGCGAGTACTCCAAGCCTTTTGAGACTTCGGTCGGCTGGCACATCGTCAAGCGCATCAGCAAACGCGATTTGGGCCCTTATGCCGATGAGCGTGCGCGCATCCTCAAGCAAGTCAAGAAAGACCCGCGTTTTGAACAGGCTCAGGATGCTTTGATTGAACGCATCAAAAAGGAATCCGACTTCAAGGAGTTCAATACAACCCTGGAGAACTTTGCCGACACTTTAAATGAGAACTTCCTGAGCTACAAGTGGAAGGCGCCGAAGGAGCGCTCTCAGGAACCGCTTTTCTCTCTGGGCGATGACTTCCTGGTAACGCTGGGCGACTTTACGGATTTTCTCGCCAAGTCCACCCGCGAGCGCATCCGCATGGGCCGTTCGGTGAGCGTGAAAGAGGGCGTAGAGCGCTTGTACAAAGAGTTTGTCAGGCGCAAAGCGTTGGAGTATGAAGAGCGCCATTTGGCAGAGAAGTACCCCGATTTCCGCCATCTGATGCGGGAGTACGAAGAGGGCATTTTGCTCTTTGAAGTAACCAAGCGCGAAGTCTGGGACGTGGCGCCCAAAGATACGGCAGGCCTGATGGCTTATTACGAGACGATCAAAGGCCGTTATCGCTGGAATGAGCGTGCCCGCGTGAGCATTTACGTCATACACACTACCGACGCTAAACAGTTGAAAAAGATACGCAAGTACATTGCCAAAAAATCGCCGGAGAAGGTGCTGAAGAAGTTCAATACCAATCCGGATGCACCCCTTGTGGAACGCACAGAGAAGTTGTTTGAAAAGGGGCATAATCGCGTGCTGAACACCATGGAATGGAAGCCGGGGGCCTTGTCAGATTCGGAAATCAACGAAAAAGAAGGCACGGCTGCTTTCTACAAAATTGAGGAAATTCTGCCTTCACAACCCAAAACGCTGGAGGAATCCCGCGGCTTTGTCATTGCCGATTACCAGGACCACTTAGAGCGTAAATGGGTGAAGAGCTTAGAGGAAAAGTATCCGGTGAAAATCAATCGCGAGGTGTTTGACAGCCTGATCAAGGAGTAAGACAAGATGAATAAGCGCTGCAAAACGAATAAGTGGGTATTTCTTCTGGCATTGCTGGCAGGCCTTTGGGGCTGTCGCCAAACGCCCGAAGAAGATAAAGGCAAACTGCTCGCCCGTGTAGGAGACCACGCTCTTTATATGAGCGATCTCGAAGGGATGATCCCTACGCAAATGTCCTGGGAAGACAGCTCGCTCATCATCAACTCCTTTGTGGAGCACTGGGTGCGAGATATGGTGGTTTTGCAGGAAGCGGAGCGCAACCGGCCCCGCGATCTGGACATTGACAAATTGGTCGAAGATTACAGGGCTTCTTTGTTGAGGGATAATTTTGAGCGCATGTTAATAGCCTCTGAGTTGGATACAGTCGTAACCCGCAAGCAATTGGAGGATTATTACCGAAACAAGAAGGAGAATTATCCCCTGAAAACGGATTTGCTGCGCGCTTATCTGATCGTCTTGCCTGGAGATGCCCCCAATCGCAAAGAGGAGTTTGAGAAGTTGTGGAAGCAGCCGGAAGCCAATTACGACGCCATCCTGGCCTATTGCGAAGACTATTCGCCTTCTTATCTGCTGAAAGACAGCAGTTGGTATGCTCCGGCCGATTTGGTGAAATCCTGGGGGACTTTAAGCCTTTCGGCAAATGACTTCCTCAGCCAGGCCCGTTTCCACAAGGAAAGGGGGGGGATGCACTACTACTTTTATCGCCTGGAAAAGCTGAAAAAAGGAGAGCCTGCCCCCCTGAATTACGTCAAGGATCAAATCAGGGAACTCATACTTCACCGTCGTAAAACAGCCCTCCTTCGCAAACTCGAGGAAGAGATGTACGAAAAGGCTTTGCGCGATAAGGAAGTGAAAATTTTTATAGAATGAAATCATACACGAGCATACGCCCGAGGCTTCTCGCTTTCGGGCTTTTTTTCCTCGCTCTGGCAAGCAGCCTGACTGCTCAGACGGAATTGCTGGATGACATCATCGCCTCCGTAGGGGGCGAGTTGGTGTTGCTCTCCGACCTGGAGGACCAGTACAACCTCATCAAGTCGCAGCAGCAGCAAGACCTGCCGCCGGATGCACGTTGCTATATTCTCGACAACATCCTCACGCAAAAATTGCTGATCAATCAGGCTAAATTGGACAGCATAGAGGTCAGCGATGAGGAGGTAGAGGCCCAGTTGAATGCCCGTATTGATCAGATATTGGCTTACATGAACAACGACTACGCCCAGTTTGAAGCCTATTACGGGCAGAGCGTGGATGAAGTCAAGGCTCAATTTCGCGTGGACCTCAAAGACCAGCTGCTGGCCGAGCGCATGAAGAACGAGATTTTGCAGGGCATCACCGTTACGCCTTCGGAAGTCAAGGAATTTTTTGAGCGCATCCCCAAAGACAGCCTTCCGTATTTCAACTCAGAAGTAGAACTGGCTGAATTGGCCGTCAAGCCGGAAGTCAATCCCGAGCGCAAGCAGGAAGCCCGCGAGCGCCTCGAAGAACTGCGCCGCAGGATTATAGCCGGAGGCGAAGATTTTGCAGAACTGGCCAGGAAGTACTCCGATGATTTTGCTTCGGGCCGCCTTGGTGGCGACCTGAGCTGGACCAAGAGGGGCAGCTTTGTTCCCGAGTTCGAAGCTGCTGCTTATAAGTTGGATGTGGGCGAAGTCTCCAAGGTGATTGAGACGGAGTTTGGCTTTCACATCATCCAGTTGCTGGGTCGTAAGGGCAACACCATTCACACCCGCCACATTCTCATCCGGCCGGAGATACAGGAAGAGGATATTGCCAGGGCCGAGCAGTTGTTAGACAGCGTCCGGCAGCTCATTCTCATGGATTCGATTTCTTTCTCGGAAGCCGTCAAGCGCTTTGGCACGGATGAAGTGCAGAGTTTTTACAACGACGGCCGTATGGTGAATCCCCGCACCGGCAATACCTTCTTTGAAATTGCCGACTTAGAGCCGGATGTCTATTTTGCCATAGATACCCTGGAGACAGGTGAAATCACCAATCCCTTTCGCTTTCGCAATGCTGCCGGCGAAACTTTGGTGCGCATCATCAAATTGGAATCGCGCACAGCCCCCCACGTAGCCAGTCTGGAGACCGACTATGCCCGCATCAAGGCGGCCACCATACAGGAAAAGCAGGCGCGTTACCTCAATGAGTGGATAGAGAAAACGGTGCGCAACACCTACATCTCTATAGATCAGCCTTATGCCTCCTGCCCTGTTTTGGAGAAGTGGGGTGTGATTGCGGATTAGTTGGGTTTCATCACAACGGATACTTCCCCTGCTCAATGGCATAATCAGCTACCAGCCGCCGCAGTTTGTTGACTTTAGCGGGCGGATACTTAGTGTAGCGTTTCAGGCCCATGAGCATGACGCGCAGCAGGTCGCCTTCGGCGAAGGAGGCTAGGGCGCTGCGGCCGTTGGCTGTGATGCGGGCGGTGGCATCGTGCAGGAAGACCCGCAGCATGGCGTCATAGACTTCCTGAGGAGCGGGCTTTTGCTCCATGCCGGCCAGCTTCATGGTACGCAGCAGCAGGGATTCGGCGAGGAAGGTGTCGAGCATCATGTCGGCTACGTTCATGATGATTTCCTGCTCTTCTTCTAAGTTGAGTTGGCCTTCCATTTGGAGTTTGGCAGCGGCGCCGGCTGTCATGAGGATGGCCTTTTTGAAATCGCGCACGGCCTTGAGCTCTTCGCCATAGGGGCCTTCGGGTTTGTCCATGGAAGGCATGGCGGCCAGTTCTTTCTGGACGGCCCAGGCAGGGCCGATGAGGTCTATGCGGCCTTTGAGGGCGCGCTTGAGCAGCATGTCCACGGCGAGCAGGCGGTTGATTTCGTTGGTGCCTTCGTAGATGCGGTTGATGCGGGCATCGCGGTAGTAGCGGGCAGTGTGGCCCTCTTCCGAGAAGCCCATGCCGCCGTGTATTTGCACGTTTTCATCCACCACATAGCTGAGCGCTTCCGAGCCGGCTACTTTCAGCAGGGCACATTCGATGGCGTATTCTTCGGCGGCTTTGAGCTTGGCATCTCCATAGGAAGCGCCTTCGGCTTTGAGCAGTTCTTCCATTTGCTGCATGTCGTTGGAAGTGCGGTATTCGGCGCTTTCGCTGGCGAAAATGCGGATGATCTGCTCGGAGATTTTGTACTTGATGGCCCCAAAGTCGGCGATGGGCCGGCCAAACTGGATGCGCTCTTTGGCGTATTGGATGGATTCTCCGATGACGTGCTTGGAGGCG
>JALVES010000206.1 GCA_027030635.1 Saprospiraceae bacterium
CAGACAACAGACAACAGACAACAGACAACGGATTCCACCAAAAAATCCTACCTTTGTCACATAAAAACGCTTACCCATGACTCCTCTTTCTCTCCTACGCCAAAAGATGCAGGAGGCCGGCATTCAGGCCTGTCTCATTCCTTCTACGGACCCCCATCAGAGTGAATATGTGGCTGAGTGCTGGCAAGTGCGTGCGCACTTCTCCGGCTTCACGGGCTCGGCGGGCGAGCTGCTCGTAACGCTCAGGGAGGCTGCTTTGTGGACGGACAGCCGCTACTTCCTGCAGGCGGAGCAGCAACTGGCCGGCAGCGACATTCAACTGATGAAGTCGGGGCTGCCGGAGACGCCTTCCCTCATAGACCGGCTGGCAGAGCAACTGCAGCAGGGCGACACCCTCGGCATCAACGGCTGGCAATTCCCGCACAGCAGAGTGCGTAGCCTGCGCCGCAAACTGGCCGCCAAAGGCATCGAACTGCGCACGGACTTCGACCCCTTCGACGAAATCTGGCCGCAGCGACCGCCCCTGCCCAAAGAGCCGATTTTCGACTTCCCCACAGACTATGCCGGAGAAAGCCGCGAACACAAACTCCAACGCCTGCGCGAAAACATGCAAAAACAGGGGGCAAGCCAGCTGCTCATCAGCGCCTTGGACGAAATTGCCTGGCTCTTCAACCTGCGCGGACGCGACGTACACTGCAATCCCGTTTTTTATGCCTACGCCCTGGTGGGACAGGATGAGGCCCGGCTCTTCCTGCCTTACTCCGAAGAAGGGAAATGCCCCGATCAGCTCGGGTCCCATTTGGCGAAAGCCGGAATAAAAATCCTCCCCTACGAGCAAATCGCTGATTTCCTGCACCAGCTCGCCGAGGGCGAACAACGCCTTTGGGCACCCGAAACGCAAACCAACGAAGCACTGTTTGAAGCCCTGGGCGGAAAGCCATACCTGAGGAAAAACAGCCCCCTTGCAGCCATGAAAGCCATCAAAAACGAGCGCGAAATAGAACTGTTGCGCGAAGCCATGATCATGGACGGCAAGGCTCTGAAAGACTTCTACCAATGGCTGGAGGAAACCCTGCAGGAGCGCCCCGTAAGCGAGTACGAAGCGGGCGAAAAAATCAACGAATTTCGCAGCCGGCAGGAAGGATACTTCGGCCCCAGCTTTGACCCCATTGTAGGCTTTCGCCAAAATGGAGCCATCGTACACTACAGGGCCGAAGCCGACTCCTGCGCCATGATCGAAGGCTCCGGCATGTTGCTCATAGACAGCGGCGGCCAGTACCTCAAGGGTACGACCGACATCACCCGCACCATCTATCTGGGCGAACCCTCCGAAGAGGAAAAGCGCCACTTCACCCTCGTACTGAAAGGCACCATCGCCCTCGCCATGGCCCGCTTCCCCGAAGGCACCACCGGCTGCCAACTCGACACTCTGGCCCGCAAAGCGCTCTGGTCGGAAAAACTCAACTACGGACACGGCACCGGCCACGGCGTGGGGTTCTTCCTCAACGTACACGAAGGCCCGCAACGCATCGGCCCCACACGCTCCAATGTGCCACTGCAGCCGGGCATGATCACCTCCGACGAGCCGGGCTACTACCGCGAAGGGCATTACGGCATACGCATCGAAAATCTCATCCTCTGCAAATCCTGCGGAGACGGCTTCCTGGAATTTGAAACCCTCACCCTCTTCCCCATCCAGCGAAAACTCATTGTGGAGAGTATGCTGACTGAGGAAGAGAGGGAGTGGTTGGAAGCTTATGAACGAAAGGTGGCAGAAGCCTTGGCTTAATGGTCGTGCTCCACCTCGCCTTTTTTCATTTCGGCAAGCAGGTAGTAAGCCTTGTTGAGCGCCACCTTCATGTTTTCGGGTAAGGGCTCCATCGGGCGAACCTCCACCCAACCGTCACTGCGTATGCCCGGGATGACTTCCACAGGGCGGAAATGCCATTCGGCCTCCTCGCCGCCGGATTTCTCCGCAGTGAAGAAGAAATACTTATCGCCTTCCCGCACCAAAGCGGCTTCGGGCAGGGCATAAGTACTGACGTCATCGGTGATGATGCGGGCCCGCACATAGGTGCCCGGGATGAGGAGTCCCTTTTTGTTTTGAATTTCGGCATGAAGATGCAAAGCCTTGGGGTCTTGCTCAAAGGCCTTTCCGACGGCGTAAATTTCGGCCTCCAACTCTTCGTCGGGCAGCACTTCCACGAAAAACTTCACCTTTTGCCCTTTTTTTACTTTGTACATGTCTTTTTCAAAGACCATCAGGTCCACATGTATGCGGTCGTTGTTGACGACTTCAAACAGGGGCATTTCGGGCTGCACGTATTGTCCCGTTTTAACAAAGACCCTTCGGACGTAGCCGCTAATGGGTGTACGTATGGCAATGCGCTCTGAAAATTCACTGTTCCGAACAGCTTCCGGACTGATGCCGAGGAGGCGCAGTTGAGCTTCGTAGCCTTTCAACTCGGCCTGCACGGCGCGGTAAGCGGATTCTGCTTCCTGCATTTCGCGGCCGGAGCTGATCTTTTGCTCGTACAGTTCTTTCTGGCGCAGGTATTCCTGCTCAAGGAAAGGGAGACGGTTCCAGCGATCGGCATAATCCATTTGTAGCTTGAGCAAATCGGGATGCTGCAGGTATGCCAGCGCCTGGCCTTTGCTGACTTTCTGACCTTCGATGACCTGGATACGGGCGATGTTGCCCGCTACGGAGGCCGTAATGCCGGCTTCATTCTGGGGGAAGAGTCCCAATTGGCCGTTGGCTTCTACATACGCGCTCATGTTGCGCCGTGGCAGGGTATCCGTTTTCAGGCCAAGGGCGTCAAATTGTTGTTGAGAGAGGTGTACCTCTTCGGCAGTCTCTCCTTCGTGTGCGTGTTCATCTTCATGTGCTTCTCCCGGGGCAGAAGTTCCATCCGTGCAGGAGAAGAGAAAGATGCTGCCGAGCAGCAGCAGGAAAAGGGATTTTATTGCGTTCGTTTTCATGGTTGTGTTTTTAAAGTAAAAAAAATCAAAGCCCTAACAAATACTCCAGATCAATCACTGCCTTGTTGTAGCCTTCCAGGGCAGAAAGGTAGTCCAGTTTGATTTGGAGGGCTTGCTGCACATTTTGGAAGTACTCCACGTAATCAATGGCGCCGGCTTCAAAAGCTTTTTGGGCATTTTCCAAAATCAATGTTGCCTGAGGCAGAGCTTTTTCTTCGTAGTACTGCAGGCTGTTTTCGTACTTCAGCAAAGCTTGCAGGGCTTGTTCATACTTACCACGTAATTCCAGTTCTACATAAGCGGCCTGCGTTTGTGCCATTTGGCTGCGTATTTCGGCAGCTGCCGTTTGCGTTTTCCAGGATTTGCCGAAGAGCGGAACGGCCATCCCCAGTTGCACACCCGAAAGGCGGGTGCCAAGCGTGGCCTGTTCTCCATCGGGCTTGATGCTGCCTACAGCGGACTGGTTAAAATAGCCGAGGGTAATCTCCGGGAGGCGTTGAGCGCGTTGCACTTCGACTTCGGCCATAGATACGGCTATCTGCTGTTGAGCATACGCCAGGGAAGGATTGGCAGCGAGGCGGCTCGAATCCAACACGGTGGCCGGCGAGCGCTGCAGCGGCTCTGCGGGAGAGGGTTCGAAGTGCAGGCTGTTGGAAGCGTCGTTCAGCAGAATACGCAATTCGCCTTCGACCATGGCGATATCGCTTTGCAAGATGCGCAGGGCATTTTCGGACTCCATTTTGCGGGTTTCGGCAGCGGCTTTTTCGAGGTAGCCGGTGGCTCCGGTTTCGTAGCGGGCCTCGGCCGCACGCAGGAAGTCTCCATACAGGCTGTCTTGCAGGATGAGCTGTTTTTTGCGCTCATGCAAGAGTCTCAGACGATACCATGCCAGGCGGACCTGGCGCCGAAGTTCGTTGGCTGTCAGAGACAGCGCGGCCTGTTCCTGCAGCACCTGGCGAGAGGCCAGCTCTTTGCGGCTCGCATAAGCTGCGGGCCATTCGAAGCTCTGATTGACTTGAAAAATCAGGTCATTTTGGAAGCTGTTGTATTGGCCGTACTCCACCGAAAAATCGGTCTTGGGCGGAGCAAAGCCCAATTGTGCCTGTACATCCCTGGCTTCCACTTCCAACTGTTGAGCCTGCAGCAGGCCGTTTTCGCCCGAAGCCAGCAACAGTGCTTCATCCAGAGTATTGAGCGTCGTCGGTCTTTGTTGTGCATGGGATTTGCCGAAAGGCATAAAAAAGAAAACTCCTGCAAAAAACACTGCATAGGCAGGCTGGAGACTTGGCCCGTTGCTTTTACCGCGCGACTCCACCCAGCGATAGATGATCGGCAAAACGAAAAGTGTAAGCAGGGTGGCCGTGATCATACCTCCGATGACCACAGTCGCGAGCGGGCGTTGTACTTCGGCTCCGGCGGAGGTTGAAATTGCCATGGGCAAAAAACCAAGAACGTCTGTTAAGGCTGTCAATAAAATAGGCCGGATTCTTCGACGGGCACCCTGAATGATTCTATCTCGGAGACTCAGGCTTGAATTTTGCTTGAGCTCGTTCCAGCCATTGATGAGCACCAGCCCATTCAACACGGCAACGCCAAAAAGCACAATAAAGCCGACGCCGGCAGAGATGCTAAAGGTCATTCCCCGCAGCCAGAGCGCAAACACGCCACCGATGGTCGCCAGCGGGATGGTTACGTAAATCATGACTGTTTGTTTGAGGGAGTTGAGTGCAAAAAAGATGAGCAGAAAAATCAGCCCCAAGGCAATGGGGACGACCATTTTGAGGCGCTTCGTAGCGCGCTCGAAATTTTCAAAAGCGCCTCCATAGCGAATGTAATAGCCCGGAGGCAGGTCGAGTTGCTCATCCAAACGCTTGCGGATGTCATCTACCACAGACTTCATGTCGCGCCCACGGATATTAACTCCAACATAAATACGACGATTTGTGTTGTCGCGGCTGATTTGCATGGGGCCCGGTTGGTAATTAACATCGGCCACTTCCTTCAGGGGGATTTGTGAGCCGTTGGGCAGGTTTACGTAGAGGTTCCTCAAATCATCAATACTGGTGCGGTGTTGTTCGTCGAGGCGCACCACGAGGTCGAAGCGCTTTTCGCCTTCGAAGATGACGCCTGCGACGCCGCCGGCAAAAGCGGTCTCTACGATGGTGTTCAGCTCTTTTATGTGTAAGCCATACTGGGCCATTTTCCGACGATTGTAGCGGACGGTGATTTGCGGCAGGCCGGAGGTAGCTTCCACTTTCATATCGCCCACGCCCGGCACAGTGGCGATGATTTTGCTCATTTCGGCTGCTTTGGCAGCCAACACTTCCAGGTCTTCGCCAAAGAGTTTCACGGCGATGTCTTCGCGCACGCCGGAGATCAATTCGTTGAAGCGCATTTCGATGGGTTGGGTAAATTCGTAATTTACACCCGGCACTTCCTCAATCAGTTCTTTCATGCTGTTGATTAAGGCCTCTTTGCTTTCAACGCTGACCCATTCTTCTTTGGGTTTCAGGATGACGAAACAGTCGGCAAAATCCATGGGCATGGGGTCGGTGGGCACATCTGCAACACCGATTCTACAGAGCACGTGTTCGACTTCGGGATAATTATCCATGATGAGCTTTTCGACCTCTGTAGTCGTTTCAATGGTTTCGCTCAAGGCGCTTCCGGGTTTTAGTATGGCGTGAAAAGCCAGGTCGCCTTCGTCCAATTGCGGGATGAATTCACCGCCCATGCGGGAGAAGGTAAAAATGGCCAGCGCGAACAATGCAACAGCAGCAAGCCCTATCCATTTGGCTCTTTTTAAGGCTTTTGCCAAAACGCCGCTATAGCGACGCTCTAACCATTCTACAAAGCGATCGCCCCAGGAGCGCTTTTCTCCTTTGCCAATTTTCAGGAACCAGGCAGACATCATGGGAACATAAGTCAGACACAGGATCATTACACCCATCATGGCAAACATAAAAGTCAGCGCCATGGGCTTAAACATTTTACCCTCCACGCCCTGCAAAGCCAGGATGGGGATAAAAACAATGAGGATGATGAGTTGCCCGAAAAAGGCGGAATTCATCATTTTGGAGGAAGCTTCTTTGGCTGTTTCATCCCTCACGGCTCCATCTATCTTGCCTCCTTTCAGCAGACGCTGATGGAGTAGAAAAACAGTGCTTTCAACAATAATCACTGCTCCATCCACGATGATGCCGAAGTCTATGGCTCCGAGGCTCATGAGGTTTGCCCAGACGTTGAAGATGTGCATCATGATAAAGGCAAAGAGCAGGGAGAGCGGAATGGTAGAAGCGACGATAAGCCCGCCGCGCCAATTGCCGAGGAGGAAGACCAGGACGAAGATCACGATGAGCGCTCCTTCGAGCAGGTTATTGCTGATGGTGGATGTAGTATTTGCAATCAGCTTGCTGCGATCGAGAAAGGGCTCGATGCTGATGCCTTCCGGCAAAGATTTTTGGATTTCTGTTATGCGCTCTTTAACGGCTTCAATGACTTCATTGGAGTTGGCGTCTTTGAGCATCATGATGATACCGCCTACGGCTTCGCCCTCTCCGTCTTTGGTCATGGCGCCATAGCGGACGGCTTGTCCATAGCCCACCTCTGCCACGTCTTTGATCATGATGGGCAGTCCATTGACATTGGTTATCACGACATGGCGCAGATCGTCTAAGCTGCGTGCCAGGCCTTCGCCTCTGATGAAGTTGGCTTTGTGATCTTTTTCGATGTAGGCGCCGCCTGTATTTTGATTGTTGTCTTCGAGAGCCCGGAAGACATCGGAGATGGTCAGGCCAATGGCTCTGAGTTCGTCGGGATTGACCGCCACCTCGTATTGCTTGATATAGCCTCCGAAGCTGTTGACTTCGATTACGCCGGGCACCATAGCCATTTGGCGTTTAACGATCCAGTCTTGGATGGTTCGCAAGTCGGCAGCACTGTACTGCTTCCGGTAAGCGGAATCCACCTCGAGGGTGTATTGCAAAATTTCACCGAGGCCTGTGGAGATGGGCCCCATGGAAGGGTCGCCAAATCCCGGGGGGATATCTTCCCGCACTTCGGTAAGTTTTTCGGCCACCAGTTGACGGGGCAGGAAGGTGCCCATGTCATCTTTAAAAACAATGGTTACCACGGAAAGCCCGAAGCGGGAGATGGAGCGTATTTCCACTACGCCGGGCAGGTTGGCCATAGCCACTTCCACAGGGTAGGTTACGAATTGTTCGATGTCTTCGGTGCCCAGATTGGGCGCCTGGGTGATCACCTGCACCTGGTTGTTGGTGATGTCGGGCACGGCATCTAAGGGCACGCGCATCATGCTCCAAACGCCGGCCGCGATCCAGACAAGCGTCATAAGTCCTATGACGAATTTGTGCCTGATGGAAAAGGAAATGATTTGATCAATCATAGTTAAGTTTTAGAAAACAAGGGAATGCACTGCTTTGAGCAAGGCTCAAAGGCAGCATTTCACGGGACAGTCTTGTGTATAGAAACTTAACTCAGAGGCGGCCCACGCAGAACGGCATGACCGAAGAAGGGTGTAGGAGGCAGGGGCTCGTCTTCTGCCCCGGGAAAGGGCATGCGAGATGAAAGTTCTTCCTCATCAGAAGTGATGAGCGAGAGCAAGAGCACCGGCTTTTTGGCAAAGAGAGGCTTGAAAAATTTGCCGAAAGGCTGTTTCCCCGGCAACTGATGGGCATCACCAAAGGCATCATCCGGAGCATGCGTCTCGGCAATGAGGCAAATGAGGAAGTCTAAAAAGCTCTCATCGCAATGGTCTATGTGGGTGATGCAGCCCGTCTCTTTAGCGAGGGGAGGCAGGGGAGCATCCTCGCAAAGTGCGTGATGCCGGTGCAAAATAGCCCGCCCCTCTTCGGCAGTTATGGCACACTCATCCACAGCAGCCATGCCATGCGGCAAAAGGCTGTGCGCATAGCCGAGGAGGTAGGCCATGAGCAGCAGGAAGGTGGCGAGTGTGCGGCGGAGCTGCATGGGATTATTAGATGTGGTTTTGGGTTTGGAAATCTAAGTTTAAACGAGGCAAAGGTAGGAAAAGTTTTGGAATGGGGGATGTGGTTTTTGAAAAACCGTTGTTTGCAACAGACATGTCATGTCTTATAGACATGACATGTCTCGCGCGCGCGTAACGCGCGTGCGCACGCGCGCGCACATACACGCGCGCGCGAGCCCCCACTTAAGCGTTCGTTATCTTTTAAACCGCCTCCCCGAGGAATTGCGCTTGCGCTTCTTGTGGTAGAAGGGCTTGCGCCCGGAGCGGGAAGAGGACTTCTTGACAGGAGTCCGTGCTGCTTCTTCATCCACGAAATCGTGCTCTTTGACCACATCTATGTCGAGCTTAATGAGTTTCTGGATGTCGCGCAGATAGCTGCGTTCTTCGCCATTGCAGAAAGACAGAGCAATGCCACTGGCGCCTGCACGACCCGTCCGGCCTATGCGGTGAATGTAGGTCTCCGGCACATTCGGCAGGTCGTAATTGACCACATGGGAGAGGTCGGAGACGTCAATACCCCGCGCGGCGATGTCGGTAGCGACGAGGATGTTGGTTTTCCCCCGTTTGAAATTACCGAGAGCTTTTTGGCGGGCCGATTGGGTTTTGTTACCGTGAATGGCCTCGGCCTTATGGCCTTCTCGCCTCAGGATTTTCACAATTTTGTCGGCCCCATGCTTGGTGCGAGAGAAGACGAGGGTAGATTCCATGTCCATATCCTCATCCTCGAGTAAACTAAGAAGCAGTTTGGATTTATCTTTCTTTGCCACAAAATAGACGGACTGCTTAACGCGCTCGGCCGTAGGCTGGGCGGCCTTGATGGTTACGCTTACCGGGTCCGTCAAAATGGTATTCGCCAATTCGACAATGGCCGGGGGCATGGTCGCTGAGAAAAACAGCGACTGCCGCTGCGTCGGCAAAGCAGCAATGATGCGGCGGATGTCGTGGATAAAGCCCATGTCGAGCATGTGATCGGCTTCGTCCAGCACGAAATAACGCACATCGCGCAAGGAGATAAAGCCCTGATTCATCAGGTCGAGCAAGCGCCCGGGCGTGGCTACGAGAATATCCACTCCTCGGCGCAAAGCCTGCACCTGTGTACCCTGCTTGACGCCTCCAAAAACCACGGTATTGTACAGTTTGGTATGCTTGCCATAAGCCGTAAAGCTGGCGGCAATTTGCGAGGCCAATTCCCGCGTAGGCGAAACCACCAGGGCACGGATTTTCGCCTTTTGCCCTTTAGGTCGGCGGCCTTCTGCATACAATCCCTGCAAAATGGGAATGGCAAAAGAAGCCGTTTTTCCGGTGCCCGTTTGGGCACAACCCAGCAAGTCTTTACCGGCAAGAAGGTGGGGAATGGATTGCTCCTGGATGGGTGTGGGGTGAGTGTATCCCCTGCTCTCGAGCGCTTTCAGAATGGGAGGAATCACTCCCAGTTGTTCAAAAGTCATAAAATTAGAGTCGCTTATGCCGCAAGTAGCACGCCTTTCGGCAAATGACTATCGCGCCATAAAGTAAAAAAAAACGGTCGGAAAAAAGCCTACGGCTTTTCGTCCGGCCTCTGTGCGACCTCAAAAAGCAGTGAGAACTCTTGGGCATTTCACGAGAAATGCGCTTGTAACAACCTTTAACGGGGGCAAAGGTACGGAATTTTTTGGGATTTTTAGATTTTTTTGGGAGGGAGGTTGTGGAGAAAATGAAAAAGCATTGTTTGCAACAGACATGTCATGTCTTATAGACATGACATGTCTCGCGCGCGCGCATGCGCGCATTACACGCGCGCGCACACACGCGCACGCGCGAGCCCCCACCTAACCGTTTGTAAACGTTTACACCACACTTCACAAAACCCCAAACCCCTTATCTTTGCAACAAAGCGCCGGAACTCCGCCCCACCGGCTGCCGGCCGAATCGGGACGAATACATGCGCACGGACAAGCAACAAAACACCATGCCACGCGAAATTTTAAAAAAATACTTTGGCTACGACGCATTCAGGCCCCTGCAGGAGGAGGTCATCACTGCCATCTACGAAGGGCGCGACTGCCTCGTGATCATGCCCACCGGCAGCGGGAAGTCGCTTTGCTACCAGATTCCCGCCATCGGACTGCCGGGAACGGCCATCGTCGTCTCTCCCCTCATCTCCCTGATGAAAGACCAGGTGGATGCCCTGCGCACGGCCGGCGTCAAAGCGGCTTACCTCAACAGTTCCCTGGAGTACGCCGAGCAAAGACGCGTGGAAAACGACTTTCTCGATGGCAAGCTCGACCTGCTCTATGTCTCTCCCGAAAAAATCAGTGCTTCCAATGGCTTTGGCTTTTTTCACCGCGCAAAGATCAACCTCTTCGCCATAGACGAAGCGCACTGCATCTCCACCTGGGGACACGACTTCCGGCCCGATTACAAAACGCTGCAGGGCATCAAAGAAAAATTCCCGGGCATTCCCGTCGTCGCCCTGACAGCTACTGCCGACCGCGTAACGCGCCGCGACATCGCCCAACTGCTCCGCCTGCATGAGCCCGCCAAATTCATCGCCTCCTTTGACCGGCCCAACATCTACCTCGAAGCACGGCCCGGCCAACAACGCATACCGCAAATCATCTCCTTCATCGAAAACCGCCCCAACGAAGCCGGCATCGTCTATTGCCTCAGCAAGAAAAGCACCGAGCAGCTCGCCGGCAAATTGCGCAAGCGCGGCATCAAAGCCGAGCACTATCACGCGGGCATGAATCCCGAAGACCGCAGCAAAGTCCAGGAAGCCTTCCTCAAAGACGAAATATCCGTCGTCTGTGCTACCGTGGCCTTTGGTATGGGGATTGACAAATCCAACGTCCGCTGGGTCATCCATTACAACATGCCCAAAAACATCGAGGGCTACTACCAGGAAATCGGCCGCTCCGGACGCGACGGGCTGCCCGCCCATGCCCTGCTCTTCTACAGCTATGCAGACATTCGCGTATGGAGAGAGATCATTTCCGAAATTGAAAACCGCGAATTTGCAGAAATTCAAACCAATAAGCTGAATCGCATGATGCAATTCGCAGAAGCCGTAAGCTGCCGCCGACGCATCCTGCTCACCTACTTCAACGAAGACAAAGCCGAAAACTGCGGCCACTGCGACATCTGCAAAAACCCGCCCCGCCATGTTGACGGTACACTCATCGCACAAAAAGCCCTCTCCGCAGTCTATCGCCTCAAAGAAAGTGTTGGCCTCAACATGCTCATAGACGTACTCCGGGGCTCACAACGCAGAGACATCTTCCTAAATAACTATCACCTC
>JALVES010000207.1 GCA_027030635.1 Saprospiraceae bacterium
AGCAGGAGTATGGTGATCACAGCATAGAACACCCCAAGCCAATGAGAAAAGTCGCACAAAAAAACGGCATTACCTTTAAAATCTATGCCGGCACTACAGGTACACTAATGGCCTTCGACATCACGGACTCCCTGAAAGACCAATTTCTCGGCTTCGCCATCAGGAGAAAAAAAGAAAACAAAAGATGGCGCTGGATTCAAGGTCTTCTGCGCTTTGAACCCGTAAAAAAATACACCCCCGTCAATACCAACATAGCCCCCATACAAAAATTCAGATGGTCAGACTATGCCGTCTATCCCAACACCAAATACACCTACGAAGTCTATGCCGTCCACGGCACGCCTGCTGACTTGAGCTATACGCAGGGCCCTACCCTTGAGATCAAAACGGAATCCCTCCACTCCGGCACCCATCAAATCATCTTCAACAGAGCCGTGGCTGCCAGCCAGGCTTATACGCGACGCTTTGGCAATACCAATCCCGACGATGAAAACGACCCCAAACACCTCGAAGCCAGAAAATGGCTGGCCAGAGGCATGATCGAAAAAATAGAGCGATTCTTCCGCCGCGCCAAAGACGAAAACTACGCCCTGGAAATCGCCATCTACGAATTTGAGTATGCAGCTTTTGCCCAAGCATTAGAAGAAGCCCGCCAAAGAGGCGTACAAATCAAAGTCGTCTATCACGCCAAAAAAAATGACCAACAAACCACAGACAACGAAGAGTGCCTGGCCACCCTCCCCAAAGAACTCATCCACCCCAGAAAAACCACAGCCATATTCCACCACAAATTCGTCGTGCTCAGGAAAAAAGACAAAAAGGGCTACCTCAAACCCATAGCCATCCTGACCGGCTCCACCAACTTCACCCCCAACGGACTTTGGCGACAAGCCAACGTAGTCCACATCTACAACTCCATAAGACTGGCCAAAACGTACAGCGCCCTCTTCCAACAACTGCTCCAAAGCAAGGGCCGTGGCGACACCAAGCAGTACATCAACGACAACAACCAACCCAATCTGAAGAAAAAAAGCCTCTGCTTCTTCAGCCCCCGCTCCAATTACGACGACATTGATTTCCTCGCAGACACCATTAAAAATGCAAAAACGGAAGTCTTTATCTGCTCCGCTTTCAAAATACACCAAAAAGTAAGCGAAGCGCTGAAAAATCCGGCCCCCCATAAAATCCACTACGGCCTCCAAAACAGCCGCACCAAAATTACCGGGCTCCACAGAAACCGCAGCTTTACCGCCCCTACCTACCTCAGAGGCGGACTCGAAGGCTTTCTCGCAGAAAGTACCAAAGGGCAGCGGGGTACCATCTTCATACACCTCAAAACCCTCATCACTGACTTCACCTCCGAGCAACCCACCATCATCGTCGGTTCACACAACTTCAGCTCTGCAGCCTCCAACAAAAACGACGAGAACTTCCTCGTCATTCACGGCCATACGGATGTAGCCGACACCTATTTCTGCGAAATGATGCGCCTCTACGACCACTACCGCTTCAGGTACAACCGCAAAAAGAAAAGCAAACAAGGCAACAAGCAAAGCCTAACCCTATGCAACGACAATAGCTGGATCAAGGACTACTACGATCCGGACCAACTCAAATTCTATGAGCGCCGCCGCTTTGCCGGCACAAGCTCTGAACGCTAAACTCCAATAAAATGCCTACATCCAAAAAAGTATTCAGCCTGCTTCTCCTCCTCTGCTTCCTCAGCTGCAACCAAAGCGCAAAGGATGCCTCTTTCCTGATGGCTGAAGCCGAAGAAGGCAGCGCCATGGCTTCAGAAACCGGAGAAAAACAACTGTCAGAAGAACAAGACTTAGATGAAGAACTGCCTGTCGAGCGGAAGCTCATCAAGGAGGGTTATGTCGTATTTGAAACCGACGACATGGAAGCCAGCCGGCAACAAATCCTCCAAAGTGTCGAAAAATACGAAGGCTACATTTCTTCTGATGAAGCGCATAACTATTCAGGAAGGCTCTCCAACACCATCGTCATTCGCGTACCCGCAGAGCACTTTGATGCACTGCTCGCCGAAGCTACGCAGGGCATCAGCAAATTCGACAGCAAAAACATCACTACCAAAGATGTTACGGAAGAATTTCTCGACATCGAAGCCCGCCTTCGAACCAAAAAAGAACTCGAAAGCAGATACCTGGAATTGCTCAAAAAAGCCAAAAGCGTATCGGAAGTCCTCGAAGTAGAAAGACAAATCGGTCAACTCCGTGCCGAAATAGAATCCATCGAAGGTCGGTTGAAATATCTGAAAAACAGAGTCTCCTACTCCACCCTCAGCATCACCTTCTACAAGAACATCCCCGGCCAAACGGCCTTTGGTAAAAAATTTAAGAAGGGCTTCAAAAACGGCTGGGAGAATCTCATCTGGTTCTTCGTCGGCATCGTCAACATCTGGCCTTTTGTACTGCTCGCCATAGCGCTCATTTTTGGCATCAGAGCCTGGAGGCGAAAAAGAAGGAAAGCATAAAATGCTGTCTGTAGAGCCACATTGCAATGCAGCTCTACAGACTACCGGCAATGCGGCTCTACAGCTACACCTTCTTTCCCTTCATAGCTTCAGCTATGGTTTTATCCATAGCCCGCTCGGCAAAGGGACGGGTGTATTCATTAAAATCATCAATGGCCCGGAGAATGGCGTCTTTATCTTCGCCTTTAACGGCTTCGGTCAGCACTTCAATCAAAGAGTTCGTTTGGCTGAGTTCCTCCTCAGAAAGCAAGCTGCGATGTTGCTGCACAAACTTATCGGCCGCCTGAAGGAGATTGCCCGCCTCCACGCGGGCTTCCAAAAGCGCACGGGCATCGCGGTCTTCGCGGGCATGTTGGATGGACTCCAGCAACATGCGTGCCATCTCTTCCTCGCTCAGTCCATACGAGGGTTTCACATCTATTTGCTGCTCTACGCCGGAGCGCAGTTCTTTGGCTTTGACCGTCAGAATGCCATCGGCATTGAGGATGAAATGGATTTCAATCTTGGGAATGCCTGCCAGCATGGGCGGTATGCCACGCAAGACAAATTCTCCGAGCTTGCGGTTGTCTTTCACCAAATCGCGCTCGCCCTGATACACGCTGATGCGCAAATTCGCCTGGCCGTCTATGGAAGTGGTGTACTGC
>JALVES010000208.1 GCA_027030635.1 Saprospiraceae bacterium
GGGAATAGGCATGGCCGTTCCGGTCTCTTCGTCAAACAAGCCGCGCCAACGCTTGGAAGTAACGATGTCCAAATACCAGGAATAAGCATAGGGCAAGCCATTGGGGGCCGCGGCGATCAGTTCGTCCCAATGGTCTTGTAGCTTTTTATTCATTGTTGTTTATGTTGAGAAATCACAAAATAAAACCATTCAGGCGAGAAGGCGTTATGACTTCATAAGAGGCCTCCGGATAGCGCTCCCTCCAGGCCGCAGGCGCCGGGGGACGGCGGGCATCGCTCCATTTAAATTCGAAGGCGCGAATGCCCTCGGCACATTCTTCCACGAGGTCTATTTCCTGTCGGCTGTACGTCCGCCAAAAATAAGGGCGGCACATCACTTTGTGATAAGTGCGAAATTTGAGTCTCTCTGTCATCAGGAGATTCTCCCAGAGCGCCCCCCTGTCCGTCCGGCTGTCTAAGGGGCGGAAATCGCCGAGGACGGCATTGCGAATGCCCGTGTCGTAAAAGAATATTTTGTGCTTTTTCGACAACTCTTTGCGCTTGTTCCTGAAAAAGGGCGGCAGCCTGAAAAGGACAAAATTTTTCTCCAGTAAATCCACGTAACGCTCAATGGTATTCTTGTCTATGCCGAGCAAATTGGAAAGCTCGAGGTAAGAAACCTCCGAACCCAATTGCAGTGCCAGGGCCTTGAACAACTGATCGAGCATCCGCGGTTTCTTCACGAGCTGAAACTCGTAAATGTCCTTGTACAAATAGCCCGAAACCAATTCCGCCAGCAGTTCGCGCTTCTCCGAAAAGCCATTGATGGTAACTACTTCGGGATAGGAACCGTAAATCATCCTTTCTTCCAGCTCCTTGTGAAGCAGAAGCGGGTCCTTGTCGGCATAAATTTCTTCTAAGCTCAAAGGGTACAAATGGAAAGTCCACTTCCTGCCGGTGAGCGCCTCCTGCGTCTGATCCATGAGATGGATGGAAGAAGAGCCGCTGACGATGAGCTGCTTTTCTCTGCCATAGGCATCCACGAGGAGTTTCAGACTCTGGCCAATGTTGGGCACTTTCTGGGCCTCATCAATGAAAACAATCCGGGCAGAGCCTGTCAACTTATCCAGCCAGGCAAAATCCTTTTGAGCGAGCGCCTCCCTGTCGGTGGGGTTGTCGCAGTTGAAATGGCGGGTCTGCTCCCACAGCCCCCGCTTCCTGAGGAACTCCCTCACCAGGGTCGTCTTGCCGACCTGACGCGCACCGAGAATCAAAATGGCTTTGCCGGAAAGCCATTTTTTCGCGATCTGAGCCTCGAGAATCCGTTCAAACATAGATGGACTTATCTGGTCTATGCACAAAATTACGTAAAAAATTGTGAATCAACTCACAATTTTTATATGAATTTTGTGAATTGAGTTTCAGATACTTTACGCACCATCATGAGTCCATCGCGCAGGGGCAGGAGGAAGTTTTCCACGCGGGGGTCGGCCTGCACCATTTGGTTGAAGGCGTGCAGGGCTTTGGTGTCTTCGTCGGTTTGGCGGTCTTTTTCGTTGAGGACTTTGCCGCTCCAGAGCACGTTGTCGGCGAGGAGCAGGGCGCCGGGCTTCATTTTTTCGAGGCAGATTTCGTAGTAGGCTGCATAGGAAGGTTTGTCGGCATCGAGGAAGACCAGGTCGAAGCCGTCGGGCAGCTTCGGCAGGATTTCGCGGGCATCGCCGAGATGTTGGACGATGCGCTCTTCCATACCGGCACGGGGGTAATACTTTTTGCCGAAACGCAGCAATTCTTCGTCAATTTCTATGGTGTGCAGGCGACCCCCTTCGCACAGGCCTGCCGCGAGGCAGATGGCCGAGTAGCCCGTGAAGGTGCCCACTTCCACGATGAGTTTGGGCTGCAGCAGCTTGCTCAGCATTTGCAGAAAGGCGCCCTGCACCGGGCCGGTGAGCATCTGCGGGGCCATGGTTTTGAGATGGGTCTCGCGGCGCAGCTCTTCCAACACGGGGCCGAGGGGCGTACTGTGCAGCTCGCAGTAGTCGAGTATTTCGGGAGAGGGAAAATTCATGTTCTTTGCCGTTGATGAAAGGCAAAGATAGGGGTTTTCCGCTCACAGCTCTCACTCCTTCCATTCCTTCAGCACCTGCGCTGCCATGTTGACGAAGTCCGACTCCGTAACGATGCCGAACAGCTTTTTGTCTTGCAAAACGGGCAGGCAGGAAAAGCCATGCTCGCGCATCAGTTCGACGGCCTCGATGGTAGGGGTATCCGGCTCGACGGCAACGATTTTGGTAATCATAATGTCTTTAGCTGAGCGGATGTCCGGTCTGTCGCAGTTTTCGCTGTAGTGCTGCACCAGTTGTTTGGAGGTGATGAGCCCCACCAGTTCGCCCCGGTCGTTTTCGATGGGCAGGTGGCGAATGTTGCGCCAGTTCATCAACTGGGCGACGAAGTCAATGAGGTCGTTTTCGCTGGCTGTAACCAGGTCGGTGCTCATGATCTGTTGTATGGTTCCAAAGCGATTCATCCAATTTCCTGCTTCTGTGAGTTGAGCGGGCTCCCATTCGTGTACGGGCTTGCCCGATTGCTGCCGTTTCCAAAGGGCGGCCGTAGTGGCGACGATGGCCTCGTCCTTGCTGCTCTGCCGGCGCAGGCTGTTGAAGGAATCCAGTATCCATTGCGAGCCGGTTTTGCCGCTGCGCACGCGCTCTTCGATGATGCCGAGGTAGCGTTCTATGTCTTTGGCTGCTACTTTGGCCTTTTTCAGGCCTTCGCGGGCAATGGGCAGCAGCTCTTTGCGAATGAGCTCGGGCGCACTGATTTTTTTGCGCAGGCCGGGCCAGGAAAAATACACGCCAAGTCCCTGCCGGGCAGCCCGCAGGAAATTGCCTTTGGCCAGGTCAAAGTCCATCTTTTCCCACAGGCGCCGGTATTTGGGCGGCATGTTGAGCATCATCCCCAGCCAAAAGGCGGCATTGGCCGTTTCGTCTGCCGTGGAAGGACCTGCCGGCAAGACGCGGTTTTCAATGCGCAGGTGGGGCTTGCCGTTCGGGCTGATGCCATAGCAGGCGCGGTTCCAGCGATAAATGGTGCCGCTGTGGATGCTCAGGGAATACAGCTTCGGCGTTCTGCCCTCCTCCAACACTTTGAGGGCATCCTCC
>JALVES010000209.1 GCA_027030635.1 Saprospiraceae bacterium
CTGAAATGTTATAAATATGGCTGGCCGTAGAGGTGCCGGCAGCGCTGCTGAAAATGTAATTCCCGTTGGCATCCGTGGTGGCCGTGGCTATGACCGTACCGGCTTTCACCAGCTCTACCGTTACGCCAGCTATGCCGGATTCGTCCGGGTCCTGCACGCCGTCGGCATCCGTGTCTTCCCACACCAGGTTGCCGATTTCTATGGGGGCGGGATCTGCCAGCACTTCCAAATCGCCTAAGCCATTGCTCTTTGCAAAAGTAGGCCCATTTGGAGAGCCTCCACTATAATTACCTGTTTCATACAAAGTGTAAAAGCTATTTCCTCCGCCACCTTCGCGGATTCCGTCATTTCTCAGTTTCAGGACACCTCCACTATAATCACTCTGTGGGTCCATGCTCGTGGTAACCACATCATCATCTCCTGCTATTTGTACCAAAGCTCCCTGAGCAATCTCCCAGTGAAAACCGGAATTCTGCCCCGAACCATTGGGATTTGGCGTTCCATCCAAAGCCCAGACATCCCAGTCATAAAATTCATATCCATTCACACCACTATTGGCCTGACCGCCCGGAGAATCACATTCTCCTGTACCCACAACGCCTGTTTCCAAACTATATGAACCGGGCTCGCCGCAAGCTCTGATGATGTCTCCGCCGGAAGTTCCCCACCTCAAAGTAGAAGGAGATGCTACAAAGGGACGACCACTGGAGGTTTGATCGCCAAAGCGGTCCCTAAAGCCGACAATCATTCCTTTTTCATCAAATTCTATATCCGTTAACATAGGCACAGGGTACCAGATCTCTTGTCCCGAAGAAGTTGAGGCAAAAGAAACAGTCGTGGGATCACTTGCCCAGGCATGCCACTTGTCATCAGGGCCTGGCGAACCGGAAGGACCTGAAGCCAAAACAGGTTGTCTGTCATAGCCCAAAGGAATGGTCAGCTCCAGATTAAAAGCAGGCGATGGATTTGATAAATCAATGCTCGTAGAGTAAATATAAGCATTAGAAGCGTCCTCACAAGTTATCCCTACAAATAAAAGACCATCCTTAATGCCTAACGCAAAAGGCCGTTCTGTAACTCCGGCTCCACATGGCGCAGGCACGGCCCATGTTTGTAAAATACTTGCTGTGGCAGGATTGGCATCAGCCACATCAATAACGTAGATTTTCCTGTCGAAGAGATTGACCGCAAATAAAGTCTTAAAATCTTCGGAAATTTCAAGGTCTCCAAAGGCTATCTTACCCACACCATCAAAACTCGCATTGCCTACGCCTAAATCCAAAATTTCGCCGCCTGCTGTAGTCGTAAAATCATGTGGATCAGCTCCTGTAGAATTAGTCATGCCCGTCAAAGCATCCAGTTCAATCACCCCCGCCACGGAATTTGTAGTTACATCTAACATATAGATAGCATCAGGACCGTTAGGGCCAAACCCCGAAAACCGCTTTTGATAAGCTCCCAGATAGATGATCTTATGGGTAGGTTGGTATGCCAACCCATAAGTGGCGCCTATCTCTCCAAAGGTGGCAACCGTAGTCCCTTGAAAAGCTCCCGTAGGATTACCTGAAGAGGTAAAATGATGGCCATTGGCACTCAAAGGAATAAAAACATGTGCATATTTGCCGGAAGAAGCCCCGTTATAAGCATCCTCATAAAACACCGAAGTCGAAATAGGAGGATCGGGCTGAACATAATCAGCAGGGTTATGCAAACCAAAATTCACAGCACAACTCGCTGCCGCCACAAACTGCACCGAAGTGGCAGAGCTGCTGCCATCGGCACTCTCCTGCAAATAAGAAGGCCAGCCGCTGAATTCCACCCTTACGGGAAATGTCAGGCCGGCAGAGGGAACAGACCAGTCCCCGTTGGCATCGCTCATCACGGTAGTTACCGCTCCGGTATTGTCCGTTACGGTAACGCTTACGCCTTCCACACCCGGCTCATTGGCATCTTTGACACCATAAGTATTAGACGCCGTGCCAGTTACAGGCAATTCGCGGTAAACTACACCGCCGAGATCGCCTCCGGCACAGGGAGGCATGTACATACTTTTGACTGACTGTGTAATCCGGTCTTGTTGTGTAGTTTGCTTTTCGCTACCTGCCCAGGCAAACAATAAGCTCACAACCAAAGTGCCGACGAGAGAAAAAGAGTAGAATTTGTTCATGGCAATATATTTTAACAATAAAGAGTTTAAACAAGACTTAAAACCAAGAACCGCTACAAGGCAGCTCTTGCCACTCAGTCTTGTACAGAAAAGAGCTTAGCCATGACCCATTTACAGCCATTTTGCCTAAACTCAATAGCCATGCACAGAGGAGACTTAGGACTCCCTCCGTTATGGCAGCAATGCCAGTTTTCTACAGTATGCTTTCTTTAATCGGTTTGGGACTTGCAAGATACAACATAGGCTCAACAGCCCGAAAAGCATGTTGTCTCAGCTCTATGCTTACTCATTACAGCAACACACACTCAGGCCGCGAGCGCAAGAGTTTACTGTTATGATGTGTTTCAATAGTGTGAGTATGAAAAATGCCTAAGGCGACTCCTATCAGCAATAAAAATCATCGCCTATCAAACCAAGGCATAAAAGTTTCAAGTACAAAGATAACTCTTTTTTTGATACAAACAAACAGATAGCTGTTTTTTTTTAATTTAGTTCGGCAAATGCCATATAGACAAAAGAGAGAAGCCCGCTCCCGCGGGCTTCCTTTACACCTCATAAGAATAGAAAAGCCCGCGAAAGCGGGCTTTCCTATCTACTATCACTTCAAGCGAAGCATCTTCCTCACGGCCGTGTACTCCCCGCACTCCAAGCGGTAGTACAGCACGCCCGTGGCGTTCAAATCCTTCACTTCGATTTCGTGGTAGCCGGCACCGTACTCCCCGCTTATCACGCGAAGTACTCTGCCCTCTGCATCTAAGAGCGTCAGCACGGCCTCACCGCCTTCGGCCAGGTGGAAGCCTATCTGCGTGCGCTCTGCAAACGGGTTCGGCTCGTTTTGATACAGGGCGTAGTCCTTCACGGCAGGCTCGCCGCCTATGTGCAACTGCACATCCAGCTCACTGCCGTCGGCAGCATACGCCTCCGCAGGCGTGTAGCGCGAACTCACCGCAAAAACCTCGCTCAACCGGCA
>JALVES010000210.1 GCA_027030635.1 Saprospiraceae bacterium
CATCCACTTCATCAGATTGCCTCCCATGAGGTTGCCCGTGGGGTTGGTGTCATCCGGCATGACAATTTCCGTCATGACGGTTTCCGATTCAATGACTTTCTTGGCTGTTTTTTCCTCGCTCATAGGTTATAAGTGCAAGCTTTTATTTTCAGGGCTTACGACTTTTTAAGGTATCCCTATCTAATCATAACACCTTTGCGCGGCAAAAAGGGTACATCCGTAAAATTCTCCTCGCGGATGCTTCCGGGCACAAAGATGAACTTCTTGTCGTACAGATAATTGCCGTGGCTAAAGCTCACCCAAAACTGGTTGGCAATCCGGAACAAATCGGAATGAATGGCCTCTACCTGCCGCACCTCAAGAGGCCCTATCTCCTCAAAAAAATGGCGAAAAGTAGAGCTGCGTCGTTGCTCTCCTTCAATCTCCCCATAACCGGTAGAGCAGATTAAAACGCTGAGTATGGGCGTATCCTTGAGGTTGAGGATATACACATCCCAGATGTCCTCCCCCTCAGTCAAACCTTCGCGCGGCACAATGGCCATAGCCACGTCTTCGACCTTCTTGATCGGAATGTCCTTCTTCATGCTTTGCCTGTATTGGTGTTTAATGAACAAACTCAAACTCAAACAGTTCGGCAAAATGACGCTTGAGTTTGGCCTTCACCTCTTCCACATCCACTTCCCGACCCAACTCCATTTGCATGGAAGTTACATCCTTTCCTTCCTCTTGAATTCCACAGGGCACAATGCCCCGAAAAAAGGACAAGTCCGTATTCACATTCAGGGCAAAACCGTGCAGCGTAACCCAGCGGCTGAGGTGAACGCCTATGGCACAGATTTTCCGCTGAGGCAAAAAGCCCTTCGCAGGCAGCCACACACCGGTGTATTTTTCTACGCGGCCCGCTTCAATTCCGTACTCGGCCAGGGTGCGTATCACGGCTTCTTCCAGGTAGCGCACATAGCGATGTACGTCTGTAAAAAAGCCATCCAAATCAAAAATGGGATAGCCCACAATTTGCCCGGGCCCGTGATAGGTGATGTCGCCACCGCGATTGATCCTGAAAAAATCCACGCCGCGCTCCCGCAACTCCTCCTCGCTCATAAGCAAATGGTCTATGCTGCCGCTCTTGCCCAGCGTATAAACAGGAGGATGCTCACAAAAAAGCAGGTAATGTGTGCGGACAGAGGGTTCTTCTCCCTTTCGCTTTCGCGAAATGAGCTCCGTGTGCAGGCGCTCCTGGTACGCCCAGGCTTCGGCATAGGCTATGTGGCCTAAATCTTGGAAGATGACTTTTTCCATGTGGTTGAATTTCGCGCGCTGAAGCACGCGATGCTTATACGCGCGCTGAAGCACGCGGTACTTATACGCGCGCTGAAGCACGCGGTACTTAGTAGCGGGCTAAAGCCCGCTCAACAACGCTAAACGCTAAACGCTCAACGCTCAACTCAATTCACCCTCACCAACTTACCATCCTTCTCCATGACGAGGTAAGCGCCTTTGAAGCCGCGTTTGCGGGCTTCCTGCATGGCTTTTTTAGCCTGCAGCAAATCGGCATAACCGGAGAGCAGCATGATGGTCAGGTCGCCGCGTTTGCGTTGTTCGACCACGCCGATGTCTATGACTTTCTTTTGGTCGAAGTTTTGGGGATTGCGATAGGCAGCCAGTTGTACGAAGTACGACTTTTGCGGCAGGCTTTCCATGCTTTCTGTTTTTCCGGATTTCAGCGGCGTTTTGGGTTGTTGCGCGGATTCGGCATTGTAGGCTTCGGGCGTTTTTGAGGGCGGCGCAGCCGGCTGGACGACCACTTCTTTTTTCTGTTTGATGATGAAGGCGCTTCTGTAGCCCGCATCATGGGCCTTGCGCAAAGCGTATTTGGCCTCTTCCACCGAGCTGTACGTGCCGACGCGCACCTTTTCCATGCCCTTTTCTTCATAGACATAGACCGTGCCCACTTCTTCGAGGGCTTTAAAGGAAGCCAGGTCAAATTTTTTGCCTTTTTTGAAAGCCGCCAACTGCACGGCATAGCCCGAGGGGACAACTTTCGGGCCAAGCGCTTCGGCATTGTAGGAGTCGGGTACATCGCTTTTGGCAGAGGGGTCTTTCCAGCTATTGGAAACCACGTTGTATTCATCGGGTCGGGCTGCAGCCGCAGAGGTGGAGACCAATTTGACTACGCCCAAATCGCGCTGCTGTAAGCTGCTCGTGCGCACCACCTTGCTGACATCCAGATAGCCGGCCCGCGAGTAGCGCAACAGATAAGAGGCATTGGGCGCCAAAGCCAGTGCATATTGCCCGCGCAAGTCAGAAGTGGCTTCCATGCCGTCTCCGGTCGCCTGATTGACTGCGCGTACATACACATTGTCTAAGGGCAAACCCGTCTGAGCATCGGCCACAAAGCCCATGAATTGCTCATCCACTTTGCGGAGCTTGACTTCCACTTCGCGGCCCTGTCCCTGCACCAGAGAGGTCAGGTTAAAGGAATAGGGCACGTAGCCGTCTTTGCGCACGACGATGTTGCAGGTAAATCCGGGCTTGATACGCATGCTGTACGTACCTGAGAGATTGGTCGTGAAAGTGCCCATGCCACAGGCACCCATGTCTATCACGGCATCCGGCAGGGCCTCGCCATTGGAGGCATTGAAAACGCGGATGACCAGATTTCCGGCTGCTTCCGTCAGGCGATAGATGTCTTCAAAGCCCTCTCCGCCCACGCGATTGGAATAGATGTAGCCCCTGCCCAATTCTTCACTAAAGACCAGGCCGTAATCGTCGCGGGGAGAGTTGACACCCGGCCCGAGGTTTTCCACCTGCCCGAAGCTGCGGCCTGTGAGCGTTGCTTTAAAGAGGTCATACCCCCCAAAGCCCAAATGCCAGTCAGAAGCAAAGTACAGCACATTGCCAAGCAGGAAGGGCGAAATTTCATCGCCGGGCGTATTCACGCCATCGCCGAGGTTCTCCGGCGTGCTCCAGCCCGAAGGCGTTTTGTAAGAGACATAGAGGTCAAAGCCCCCAAAGCCTCCCGGCCGATCAGAGGCAAAGTACAAGGCCTGCCCGTCGGGCGAAAAGCAGGGATAGCCGGTGGAGTAATCCGAGCCGTTGTGCGCAAAGGGAACGGCATTTTCCCAGTCGCCCT
>JALVES010000211.1 GCA_027030635.1 Saprospiraceae bacterium
CTGCTGAAGCCCGAATGGGAGTACATCCGCCTGCTCGATGCCGAGCTCTTCATTTGCCGAAAGGCAAACCAATGGACCCTGCGACAAAAAGACGCCAAACCCTCCTCCGAAGCCTTCTCCCATTATCGCCAACTCGACTCCGCCTTCGTCTTGCTCTACGACGAAGACAAAGTGCGGCTCTACTCCCGCATCGCTCAAAAAGTCGTGGCCGGAGAAGAATACGACGGCTTCTACCCCTTTTCTAAAAGCGCCGTGCTCATGCGCAAAGGCAAAAAAACAGGGCTTATAGACGAATACGGGAGAGAAATACTCATGCCTTCTTTCGACGAGATACAACCCTATTCGGAAGAGCTCTACCGTGTGCGCACCGGCGAACGCTGGACGCTCGCCCGCCGCGGCAACCAACTGCTGCAAGCTTTTGAATGGGACTACATTTCCCCCCTCAACGGCCAGGTCGCCTACGTACTTAAAAACGGCCTGCGCGGCATCCTCAACAGCAAGGGCCAACTCATTCTCCCCATCGAATACGAACGCATAGAAATTCAACGAAACCGCGTCAAAGCCTTTAAAGACGGGCAACTCAAACTACTGTTTGTGGACGAAAACGGGCAGCTCAGCGCCGAGCACACCTACAAAAAACACCTCAGCATCAGCATCGGCCTATCCGACGAAGAGTGGGCTTCCCACCAAAAGAAAAAGCGCTACCAAAGCCTCTACGCTCTGCCCGATTTCGAGTGGTTTTACGCCCCCGAAAAAGACCGCTGGGGCCTGCGCGAAATCGCCGGCGGACGCGTCGTCCTGGAGCCTTCCTTCGACTTCATCCACATCGAACGCGAACTGGGCCTCACCCTCGTCGGTACGCGCAAAAGCGGCGAATGCGAATTCGAACGCACCACCTATCGCTTTGGCATGGTCTTCGGCCTCATTGACAATCAAACCGGCAAATTGCTTACACCCGTAAACATGTGGGACATTCGCCTCGATGACTTTCGTCAAAAATTGCCCGTGGCCCGCGTCATTTTTGACAACGGCAAACACGGCCTCATCAGCCGCAGCGGACAAATCCTCGCCAAAGACTACACCTACATAGGCGAATTTCACGAAGGCCGCGCCCGCTTCGCCATTGGCGGGCGCCTCTCCGGCAGCCTGCAGGCCGAACGCCAATTCGAGCTGGGCAGCCTCCGTCAATATCTGGAAAAACAATTATCTCCCAACAAAATGCTCGACTTCACGCATTACGATCTGGAATTCGAGCAATACGCCCGCCTCGTCTGTGAAGATTGCAATTGGGGCTACCTCTCCGTCAACGGGCAAATCAGCGTACAGCCCAAATACACCTTTGCCCGCGACTTCCTCAACGGCGTGGGCATCGTCGCCTGCCGCGACAAATGGGGCACCGTGGCGCCCGACGGAAAAGTACTGGTACCCTGTCAGTACGACATGATTCAATTTCTCGACAATACCGACAACCATATCCTGCAGGTCTATCGCGTCAATGAAAAATACGGCCTGATAGACACCCTCGGCCAACTGGCCATCAAGCTGCAATACGACGAAATAGGCTCCTTCAGCGAAGGCCTGCTGGCCGTCAAAGCCAACGGCCTCTGGGGCTTCGTAGATGCCGCGGGCGAAGAGCGCATCCCCTGTCGTTACCGCGCAGTGGGCGACTTCAGCGAGGGCCTGGCAGCCGTCAAAGAAGGCCGGTACTGGGGCTACATCAACCAGGAGGGTGAGCTGGTCATCCCCCCGCGTTTTCTGCGCTGCGGCGCCTTCAGAGAGGGCAAGGCCTGGTTTTACGAAAACGGCCACTACGGCTACATCAATCGCAAAGGCGAGGTCGTCATCCCGCCCCGTTTCGAGCGGGCCCACACCTTTGAGCAGGGCGTCGCCCGCGTCATGCAGGACAAGCGCTATGGCCTCATTGACAGCAGCGGAAAGTTCATCCTCAAGCCGCGCTACATAAAAATCTACCCCTTTGATGAGCAATATGGCCTGGCCAAAGTCTCCTATGGCAACGACCGCCTCCGCTACGGCCTCATCAACCGCCGCGGCACGCTGCTCACCGCCCCCAACGACTACCGCGATATACAGACCTTCAGCGAAGGCCTGGCGGCTGTCAAACACAAAGACAGTTATGGTTTTATTTCGCCTTCCGGCAAATTGGTCATTCCCGCGCGTTTTTCCAAGGTCTCCGCTTTTTCAGAAGGCCGTGCAGTCGTACAGATCAATGGGCGCTGCGGATATATCAACCCTCAGGGCGAAATCGTCATCGAACCCGTCTTCAGCCGCTGCCTCGACTTCCACGAAGGCCGGGCCGTCGTCTATATGGGCAACCGCAAAGCCGGCCTCATAGACCGCCAAGGCAATATGCTCATTCGCCCGGGCATCAACCGCCTCTACCACTTCAGCGATGGCCACGGCCTGGTGCGCGACGCCAACTACCGCTTCTACTTCATCACCGAAAAAGCCGGAGCCTACGACGGCTACTACGATGGCGCCTCCCCCTTCCAACACGGCGTAGCCGTAGTACAAATCGGCGACAAATGGGGCGTCATCAACACCCGCGGCATGGAAATCATCCAACCTAAATACGACTCCATCGAAGACTTCCAAAACGGTTACGCCAAAGTGCACATCAAAGGCTTCCACGGCCTCATCAAACTCAACGGCCAAACCATCGTCCAACCCGCCTACGAATACATCAGCTACGCCGGCCAGGGCCTCTTCCGCGTCGAACAAGGCGATAAAGTCGGCTACTTCGATAGCGACGGAGAGTGGGTGTGGGATTTGTCGAAATAGAGTTGACAGTTGTCGGTTGTCGGTTATCTGTTGTCCGTTGTCGGTTGTCTGTTGGCTGTTGCCGGTTGGCGGGAGCATGAAAAATCTGTGTCAATCTGTGTAATCTGTGGATGGAATCGGTGGAGTCGGTTGAATCGGCAGAATTGACCTAAATTCGTGTTAATTCGTGTAATTCGTGGATGAAAGTCATTTTCAATTTTCAATTCTCCATTCTCCATTTCCAATTCTCCATTTTCCATTCTCCATTCTTTAAAAAAGCGTATATTTGTCTCAAAACCTCAGAAAAAACACCAGGCACCACATGATGAAAACCAA
>JALVES010000212.1 GCA_027030635.1 Saprospiraceae bacterium
GTTAATACGGGGGGGGGAGGAACAAAGCCCATAGTGAACCCGTTAAAAAAATTAAATTATTGTTTCATTCATAAAATCTCCCCATCATGAAAAGTACGTTCAACCTCATCCTCGTATGCTTGTTGGGTTTCCTGACTTCAAGCCTCTACGCCCAACCCCTGAATTACCGCTACTATGAAACGGGAAAGGTCTATACCTTTCGCTCGCTTGACCCCGCCAACAGCTCACAAACTTTCGTGCTCTCAGTACGCTTTGACGAACAGGGCCGCGCTCATGTAAAAAAGACCACAGAACAGGCATTGCCCGGTGACAAAACTGCCACATATGCTTTTGCTGCAAACAAGACTTTAGGCGTTTCTTCTTCTCGTAGCGATGCCAAAGAAATTTTTATCTCAGACCCCAAGGCCTCCTTGTTCGAAATTGACTTCGCAGGCGGAGGTGTACTCGCTAATACCGGAGACCCGATTATAGTCAGTTGTGAGTGTACAATGGGAAATGGTGGCTGCTCAGCTTCCGCTATGCTTGGTGGTGCGACGACCATTACCATCACCTGTATAGCTGATGCCGGATGCAGTGCATGCCAGCTGGTCGTGACAAGAGGAGGTGGAAAAATCGCAGCGCCTCTATTGCTGATCGAAGCCACAGAAGTCATCATGGAATAATGGTATAAACGGAGCAGCAGGGCAAAGTGAATAAATCCGTATCCGAGATTTTTTCTACCTTAGCCCCATGAAACACAGAGCTTTTTTCATACTTCACTTATTCTCACTTGCCCTGTTGCTCCATGCCTGCCATACAGGGAAAAAGGGCACTCAAGAGGAGGCTTCTACGGAAGACGTCAATCCCTACGCCTTTGAATTTGTGGAATCGGACCTGCTCAGTCCGGTCCTGGAACAGGCGGGCAGAGAGGGGAAACTGGTTTTCATAGACATGTACGCGACCTGGTGTGCGCCCTGCCGCCTTATGGAGGAAGAAGTCTTTACAGACGAAGAAGTAGCCGCCTACTTCAATGAAAACTTCATCAACTACCGCGTAGATACGGAAAAGGGCAATGGCGTCAATCTGGCCGGCATCTTTGAGGTGCGCGTACTGCCCACGCTGCTCTTCCTCAACGAAAAAGGGCAGGTACTGGTGCGCAAGGAAGGCGCCGCCATGCAGACGGAAATGCTGAGCCTCGCCAAAGAAGCCGTAGCCAGGCGTTGAACGGTTTTGCCGTTAGAGCAACACCATCACCACTCCAGGCCCGGATAAGCCCGCTGCAGGAATTGCATTTCAGTGAGAATATGCCCCAGGTACTCGGTATGAATGCCCTGACGGCTACCCGTATGCACATGCTCGCGCTCGGGAATTTCCAGGGTAGCCTGCGCGAGCAAATCGCGCATTTCTGCACGCCACTCTGACTCCAGGGCTTTTAAATCGGGCACGATGCCTTCGGCGAGCAGAAGCTCATCTACCTCATTCATTTCACAGAGTTCGCCGGTGTAGGGCCAGAGGTCGTCTAAGGCTGCCTGGGCTTTGCGGTGGCTGAGTTCGGTGCCATCGCCGAGGCGCAGCACCCACTCTGCGCTGTAGCGCTTGTGGTAGGTAATTTCCTTCAGCGATTTGGCGGCGATGGCGGCAAAATCCGGATTTGCGCTCTCCGACAGACGTTGATGCAGCAGGAAGTTGAAGCTGTCGAAGAGATAAGATTTCATCAGGGTGTAGGCCCAATCTTCGTTGGGATACTCGACCAGTTGCACATTGCGAAATTCCCAGGCATCGCGCAGGAAGGCCAGTTGGTCTTCATCGCGGCCTTTGCCTTCGATTTTACCGGCCAAAGCCAGCCAGTTGGAGGCCTGCCCGATTTGGTCGAGGGCGATGTTGGTCAGGGCAATGTCCTGCTCCAGTTCGGGGCCATGACCACACCATTCGGAGAGGCGCTGGCCGTGGATGAGGGCGCTGTCGCCCAAGCGCAGGGCGTATTCAAAAAGGGCTTCGTTCTTATTCATAGCGGCAGGGACTTAGATGTTTTTCACCTCTTTTGGAATCTCGTAAAAAGTCGGGTGGCGATAGATTTTGTCTTCAGCCGGCCCGAAAAGAGCATCTGCCTGCTCGGGGTCAGAAGCCGTGATGTATTTGGATTCTACCACCCAAATGCTGGCGCCCTCATTGCGACGGGTATAGACATCGCGGGCATTTTGGATGGCCATTTCCGCATCAGCGGCATGAATGCTTCCCACGTGTTTGTGGTTGAGTCCGTTTTTACTGCGGATAAAAACTTCCCAAAGAGGCCAATCTTTCATATCTTTTTTCTTTTTTGGCTTTCGCCAAATGTGAAACGCATTTGGCGAAAGCCTGAGGTTTACGAATCAATCATCAGCTCATGGCTCAATGGGCCATGGCCGTTTGCTGTTCTCTCTTTTTGGCGTAAGCCATAGCGGCTTCGCGCACCCAGGCGCCTTCCTCGTGGGCCTTGCGGCGGGCTTTCATGCGCTCGCGATTGCAGGGGCCATCGCCTTTGACCACGCGCCAAAACTCATCCCAGTCAATTTCTCCAAAATCGTAATGGCCGCGCTCCTCATTCCACTTCAAATCGGGGTCGGGAATGCTCAGGCCCAGGTATTCTGCCTGAGGGACGGTGGCATCCACAAACTGCTGGCGCAGCTCGTCATTGGTCTTGCGCTTGATTTTCCAGGCCATGGATTGGGCCGTGTGGGCAGAGTCTTTGTCGTGCGGGCCAAACATCATCAGAGCCGGCCACCACCAGCGATTTATGGAATCCTGGGCCATGGCCTTTTGCTCCTCCGAGCCCCGGCACATGGTGAGCAGCAGCTCATACCCTTGGCGCTGGTGGAAACTCTCCTCCTTGCAAATGCGCACCATGGCACGGGAGTATGGGCCATAAGAAGTGCGCGTCAGCATCACCTGGTTGGTGATGGCAGCACCGTCCACCAGCCAGCCAATGGTGCCGATATCTGCCCAGTTTAAGGTGGGATAGTTGAATATCTGGCTGTACTTGGCTGCACCCGACAGCAATTGCTCAACCAACTCCTCACGGCTAATGCCCAGGGTCTCGGCAGCACTGTACAGATAAAGGCCGTGCCCTCCCTCATCCTGTACTTTG
>JALVES010000213.1 GCA_027030635.1 Saprospiraceae bacterium
CTTCATGCCCTTGAGATAAAGCCTGCCCATGCCCGGAGGTTGAATGTATCCTTCAGGCGTGATCACAAAGTTGAAATTTGCCTGGGAAGCTCCGAAAATGGCAATGCTGATTTCATCGCCCGGCCCCAGCACATAGGCATCTGTAGGCTTCACATTCTGCGCATCTATTTGCAGTTGAAAATTTTGATCGCGAAACAACTGTTGCCCAAAGACCTTAACGGGTGGATAAGCCGTCGCAGACTGATTGTTGCTTTGAGGTTCTTCTTCTTTGACATCGGAAGTGTCCGGTGGCACGACTTCCTCCTCCCCTGCCGCTTTTTGCACTTCCCCTGCAGGGTTTTCCGGTTTATCGGCGGGCAGTATCGAAGGGTTATCAGCCTGGGAATTTACAGCCCCTCCGGCTTTCTCAGCCTGCAACTCGGCTATGACCTCTTCCAGCGTTGCCTGCACATTTTCCACTTCAGAAGGATCAATGTTGTTGATGTCTATACCCTTTTCAGCCATTTTGGCCGCGACCTCAGCCTCAGTGATGCCAAGTGCGTCCAACTGGCTTTTCCAGTCAGCGGGTAAAGGTGTCTGAGCTGTTGCAAAGGCGTAAAATCCTGCAAAGATCAGCAGTGTAAATAGTCCCTTCTTGAACATATTTGTCGTGTTTTTTTTGGGGTTGGTAATTGGCTAAAAACAGGCCTGACTGCCACGACTTTTGGCAGTTGCACATTCTGAGTGTGCTATTGGGCATATTGTTTCTCATAGTACTTTCTGTAAGCACCGGATGTGAGGTTGTCTAACCAATCCTGATGCGCCAGATACCATTGTACCGTTTGGCGAAAGCCATCTTCAGCCTTTACCTTTGGAGTCCATCCCATATCGCTTTGCAGCTTGGTGGCGTCAATGGCATATCGCCTGTCGTGTCCGGGGCGGTCTTTCACAAAGGTAATGAGTTGTCGGGAACTTCCCACAGGCCTGCCCAATTCTGCATCGGTGAGGTCGCAGAGCAATTCCACCAGCTCTATGTTTTTCCATTCGCTGTTGCCGCCAATGTTGTAGGTCTCTCCCCGGCGCCCTTTATGGAAAAGCAGGTCTATGGCCTCCACGTGATCGCCCACCCACAGCCAGTCGCGGGTATATTTGCCATCGCCGTAAATGGGAATGGGCCGCTGCTCGCGGATGTTGTTGATGACGAGCGGAATAAGCTTCTCGGGAAATTGGTACGGCCCGTAGTTGTTGGAGCAATTGGAAATCACCACAGGCAAGCCGTAAGTGTGGTAAAAGGCCCGCACAAAGTGGTCGGAAGAAGCCTTGGAAGCCGAGTAAGGCGAACGCGGGTCGTAAGGCGTTTCCTCGGTAAAATAACCGGTCTCCCCCAGCGTGCCATAAACCTCATCGGTGGAGACGTGATAAAAGAGCTTGTCCGAAAAATCGCCTTGCCAATGCTGCAAAGCAGCCTGCAACAATCGGGTCGTACCGATGACATTGGTCCGCACAAAAGCCAGAGGGTCTGTGATGGAGCGATCTACATGAGATTCCGCAGCAAGGTGGATGACCCCTGTGAAAGCGTACTCCCCGAACAGCTTTTCCAACAAAGCAGCGTCAGCGATATCCCCTTTGACGAAGCTGTAGTTCGGAGCGCCCTCAATTTCTTTGAGGTTTTCCAGATTTCCCGCATAAGTCAATGCATCGAGATTGACAATCCGGTAATCGGGATACTTCCTGACGAAATGAATGACTAAGTTGGAGCCTATAAAGCCCGCCCCTCCGGTGATTAAAATGCTTTTTTTCATTAGTTTTAACAATGGTTTTTGCGTTTTTGAAGCATTGCTTCAATCTGTCATCTCATCAACGCGCACAGCTTTGCGAAAGTATTCCAGGGTGTATTTCAGGCCTTCGTTGCGGCTTACTTTGGGTTCCCAGCCGAGCAGTTCGCGGGCCAGACTGATGTCCGGTTGCCGCACTTTGGGGTCGTCTTCCGGCAGAGGTTTGTAAGTGATGTAGGCATTGGGATTTCCCACCAGTTGCAACACTTCCTCGGCAATTTCGCGAATCGTCACTTCTGCCGGATTGCCAATATTGACGGGCAGGTGGTAATCGCTCATCAGCAGGCGGAAGATGCCATCCACCTCATCATCCACGTAGCAGAAAGAGCGGGTCTGCGAGCCATCGCCAAAAACGGTGATGCCTTCGCCGCGCAATGCCTGAGAAAAAAAGGCAGGCAGGGCGCGGCCGTCGTTGACTCTCATGCGGGGGCCATAGGTGTTGAAAATGCGCACAATGCGGGTATCTACGCCGTGATAATTGTGATAGGCCATGGTGATGGCCTCCATAAAACGCTTGGCCTCATCGTAAACGCCCCGCGGCCCGATGGGATTCACATTGCCCCAATAGTCCTCCCGCTGAGGGTGTACCAGCGGATCGCCATACACCTCCGAGGTGGAAGCCACGAGAATCCGGGCATTTTTGGCTTTCGCCAAACCGAGCAGGTTGTGCGTGCCCAGGGCGCCTACTTTCAGCGTTTGTATGGGCATTTCCAGGTAGTCAATGGGGCTGGCAGGCGAGGCAAAATGCAGGATGTAATCCAACTCACCGGGCACGTGTACAAAAGTACTCACATCGTGATGATGGAAGGAAAAACGCTCCAGCGGAAAGAGGTGTTCGATGTTTTTCAGCGAGCCCGTCAGCAGGTTGTCCATGCCGATGACGCGGAAGCCTTCGGCGATGAGCCGGTCGCAAAGGTGAGAGCCGAGAAAGCCGGCGGCGCCGGTTATCAAAGCGGTTTTCATGCAAAGAAAGATTTGATGTGAGCGATGATGTAGTCCTGTATCTCGGGCCGCAGCTCGGTGTGGATGGGCAGAGAGAGCACTTCGCGGGAAAGTTGTTCGGTAACGGGAAAATCTCCTTCGCTGTATCCAAAGGTGCGGTAAGCATCCTGCAAGTGCAGCGGAACGGGATAGTAAACGGCCGAGCTGATTTGGGCTTTCGCCAAATGCGCCTGCAGGGCATCTCTCCCCTCAGCTATGCGCAGGGTGTATTGGTGAAAGACGTGTGTGGAATAAGGCGCACGCACGGGTGTTTGCACCTTTTCCAGCCCGGCCA
>JALVES010000214.1 GCA_027030635.1 Saprospiraceae bacterium
TATTCCCGGGCAGCGGTTCATCAGGTTCATCAGGCCGGCTCGGGGGGCTTCCTGCGTCAGCCCCCCGATCCTAACGGACAACAGGCAACAGGAAACCGACAACAGACAACAGGCGACAGACAACAGACAACAGACAACTACCTCAGGCACCCCAGCTCCTTCCCCACCTCTGTAAATGCTGCAATGGCCTTTTCCACATGCTCCGGTTCGTGGGCGGCGGATAGCTGTACGCGGATGCGGGCTTTGCCTTTGGGTACTACGGGGTAGAAGAAGCCGATGACATAGATTCCTTTTTGAAGCAGGCGGGCGGAGAACTCCTGGGCGAGTTTGGCATCGTAGAGCATGATGGGCACGATGGGGTGCTCTCCCGGTATGATGTCGAAGCCCGCTTTGGTCATGCCTTCGCGGAATTGGCGGGTGTTGCGCTCCAGTTTGTCTCGCAGCTCGGTGCTGGCGGAGAGCAACTCTAAGGCTTTGAGCGAGGCGCCCACTATGGCAGGAGCCAGGGTATTGGAGAAGAGGTAGGGACGGGAGCGCTGGCGCAGCAAGTCAACAATTTCCTTGCGGGCAGCGGTGAAGCCGCCGGAGGCGCCGCCGAGGGCTTTTCCAAAAGTGCCGGTGATGATGTCCACGCGGCCCATGGCGTTGTTGTACTCGGCTGAGCCCCGCCCCGTTTTGCCGACGAAGCCCGTGGCGTGGCAGTCATCTACCATGACCATGGCGTCGTATTTTTCGGCCAGATCGCAGATCTTATCTACTTGTGCGATGATGCCGTCCATGGAGAAGACGCCGTCGGTGGCGATGAGGCGGCGACGGGCGCCCTGAGCCTCTTTGAGTTTTTCCTCGAGGTCTTGCATGTCGTTGTTCTTATAGCGGTAGCGTTGAGCTTTACAAAGGCGTATGCCGTCAATGATGGAGGCGTGATTGAGCTCGTCCGAGATGACGGCGTCTTCTTTGCTGAGCAGGGGCTCAAAGAGGCCGCCATTGGCGTCGAAGGCTGCTGCGTAGAGAATGGCGTCTTCGGCGCCGACAAATTCGGCGATGCGCTCTTCCAATTGGCGGTGGATGTCCTGGGTGCCGCAGATGAAGCGCACGGAAGACAGGCCGAAGCCGCGTTCGCGAATGGTTTCTATGGCTGCTTCTATGAGCGCGGGATGCGAGGACAGGCCGAGGTAGTTGTTGGCGCAGAAGTTGAGCACTTCGCCCGCTTCGAGGGTTTCAATGGCTGCACCCTGAGGGCTGGTGATGGTGCGTTCTTTTTTGTAGAGACCGGCTTCTTTGATCTCTTCCAGTTCTTTTTGGATTTGAGGGCGTAGATTGTCAAACATGTCTTTTGAGTTGTGTTTGGTGATGGTTTTGTTTTCGGTACTTGCGCATTCAGCAAGTCAGCGCGAGATGCTGGAGCATGTCTTCCGTCATTTTGGCGAGGTCATATTCTGCCTGCCAGCCCCAGTCGTTGCGGGCGGCGGAGTCGTCTATGCTTTGCGGCCAGCCTTCGGCAATTTGCTGGCGGAAGTCGGGTTCGTAGCGAATGGTGAAGTCAGGTATGTGCTTTTGGATTTCGGCTGCCAGTTCGGCCGGTGTGAAGTTGACACCGGCGATGTTGTAGCTGGTGCGTATGCGGATGGCCTCGGCGGGGGCTTCCATGAGCTCAAGCGTGGCGCGGATGGCGTCGTCCATGTACATCATGGGCAGGCGGGTGTCGGCTTTGAGGAAGCAGGTGTAGCTGCCCTTTTGCAGCGCCTGGTGAAAGATGTCAATGGCGTAATCGGTGGTGCCGCCTCCGGGCATGGATTGATAGCCGATGATGCCCGGATAACGCACGGAGCGCAGGTCTAAGCCATAGCGCCGGTGGTAGTATTTCATCCAGTTTTCACCGGCGGTCTTGCTGATGCCATAGACGGTCAGCGGGGCGCGGTAGGCCTTTTGGGGTGTTTCCACTTTGGGGCTGTCGGGGCCAAAGGCCGCTATGGAGCTGGGAAAGAACATGCGGTCAATGCCCACTTTTAGGCCCGCCTCAAAGGCATTGAAGAGCCCCCGCATGTTGATCTCCCAGGTGCGCAGGGGCTGTGCTTCCCCTTTGGCCGAGAGGATGGCGGCGAGGTGGTATATTTGCCTGACGCCATAGTCACCGGCTACCTGCTCGAAGCGCCGGGCATCCAGGACGTCGAGCAACTCGAAAGGGCCTTCAGCACTTTTTTGCGGAGGGCGTATGTCTGTGGCTATGACATTTTGCGTTCCATACTTTTGCCGCAGGCTCTGAGTGAGTACCGTTCCGATTTGGCCGTTGGCTCCCGTAATGAGTATGCGTGTGTCGCTGTCCATGAAGCAGATTTTGCGCGCAAATTACGACAATGTGGGGAGAAAAAGACAAAAAACCTTTACCTTTAACCGGATGTTCTATCACAGTAGCATTTGGCGAAAGCCCAAAAAATAAAAGCCATTGAACAGCAAAGACAAACACATCATGCCGCAGCGGCCCTATACTTTCAGGGCCTTGAAAACCTACAGCTCCAAGGAGTGGCTGCCGGGCAACAGGAAGAAATATCGCCAGGTCTTTTTTCGGGGCGATGTGTCTTACATCTATGCGGAGTTGTCGTTTTACAACAAGCTGGCTGAGGAAGCCGATTGGGAGGCAAATATTCGCCTGAAATGTTATGCTTTAGATGACAACCGCAACGAAATTTGCGACCTGAACATCAATCGTCGCGTGCTCAAAGGCGAGGCCGAGGTCTATGTACGGGAAGGCTGGGGGCATGCCGATCGCGGGCATTACTGGCGGCGCGGTCACTATCGCTGGGAAGCGTGGATCAATGGCGAGAAGGTGGCTACACAGCATTTTTACGTAGAAGATCATGCCGAGTACCCCCAGCCGGGCGGAGCGCCTTATATGGCACTCACTTCCGTGAAAATGTACGAGGGCTCTTATGAGGGCGTGGCACAGGGAGAGCGCGAGTACGTCAACGTCTTTGCCGAAGAGGATACCCGCTACATCTTCTTTGAGGTGGAGTTTAAGAACCTCTACGTGCAGCGCTCCTGGCAGTGTGAACTTTTCCTGCGCATCTCCAATGAGGTGGGCGAGCTGAAAAGCGAGATTGTGCAATTGAGGCGCATCATGCCCAAGGAAGAGAGCTGTCAAATGATTTTTTCCTGGGGCTCAGACAAGAGGGGTACCTGGTATCACGGCAACTATCGCGCCGAGCTGAGCATGCTGGAAGAGCATGTAGCTACCATCTTTTTTGAAGTAGGCGATGACTTTGTGCAGGGTCTGCCCGAGGTGGAGTTGCCGGAGGAGGCCGATGAAAGCCTGCTGTTTAACGACGGCCGCCCCGACAAAAGCCTGGGCGAACTGATTGCCGATCTCGAGGCGCTCATTGGCCTGCAGAGCATCAAGGACAAGGTCAAAGAACACGCTGCCTACATCCGCTTCGTGCAATTGCGCAAGGAAAAGGGCTTTTCCGAAAGCGAGGGCATCAAGCTGCACTCCGTCTTTATTGGCAATCCGGGGACGGGCAAAACCACCGTGGCTCAAATGATGGGGCAACTCTACAAAAAAATGGGCCTGCTCTCAAAAGGGCATGTGCATGAAGTGGATCGCAGCCATTTGGTGGGAGAATACATTGGCCAGACGGCACCCAAGGTGAAGGAAGCCATCGAAAAGGCTCGCGGCGGCGTGCTCTTTATTGATGAGGCCTACTCCCTGGCGCGTTCCAAAGAAGACCACAAAGACTTTGGGCGCGAAGCGATCGAAATTCTCGTCAAAGAAATGTCGAATGGCAAGGGCGATTTGGTCATGATTGTCGCCGGCTACCCCAAAGAGATGAAGGAGTTTCTGGAATCCAATCCGGGCTTGAAATCCCGTTTTAAGCATTACTTCAATTTTCCCGATTATCTGCCGCAGGAGTTGATGCAAATTGCGGAGTACTCCTGCAGGCTGATGGAAATAGAGTTGCATGAAGGCGCCCGCGAACGCCTCAATGAGCTGATCGTAGAGGCCTATCGCAAACGCGATCGCACCTTTGGCAACGCCCGCTTTGTGAATACCCTGCTCGAAGAGGCCAAGATCAACATGGGCCTGCGCGTCATCAGGCAGGAGCATCCCGAAGAGTTGCCCGTGGAAGCGCTGAAGCTCATTATGCCGGAAGACATCGAAAGCATTGATCTGGAAATGCGCTCCGAGCTGCCGGATATTCCCGTGGATGAGGTGCTGCTCAAGCAGGCTTTGGCGGAGTTGAACAAACTCATTGGTTTGGAGACCATCAAGAGCCAGATCAACGAGTTGGTACATCTCGTGCGCTTTTACAGGCAGACGGGGCAGGATGTGCTCAACACTTTCTTCCTGCACACGGTCTTTGTGGGCAATCCCGGTACGGGCAAAACGACTGTGGCGCGAATCCTCGCCAAGATATACAAAGCCCTGGGCATCATCGAGCGCGGCCACATGGTGGAAACCGACCGCCAGGGGCTGGTGGCCAATTACGTGGGCCAAACGGCCACCAAAACGGCCAAAAAAGTCGAAGAGGCCATGGGCGGCATACTCTTCATTGATGAGGCTTATTCGCTGACTCAGCGCACCTCTGCCGGAGGTGATTTCGGGCAGGAAGCCATTCAAACGCTGCTCAAGCGGATGGAAGACCACCGCGGTAAGTTCTTCGTTTTTGTAGCGGGCTATCCCGACAACATGGATGCCTTTCTCAAGGCCAATCCGGGCCTGAGCTCGCGCTTTGACAAAATTCTCAAATTTGAGGACTATACGCCTGAGCAATTGCATCAAATTGCGCTGCTCATCTTAGACGAGCGCCAGATGATTATGACGCCCGAGGCCGATGCCGAACTGCGCGAATTGCTCGCCAGCGAATACCGCAGCCGCAGCCGCTATTTCGGCAATGCCCGCGAAGTGAGAAAGCTGATGGAAGAATTGATCAAGCGCCAAAATCTGCGCCTCGCCCAGGTCGCTGCCGAAGAGCGCAAGAACATGCCGGTCAATCTCATCCAATTGGAGGATGTGCAGGCCGTCGGCCGCCAGCAAAAAGATCAGAACATCCGGCGCCAGCAGATAGGCTTTGGAGGGTAAGGCCTTACAGGTATTTCATCAACAGCTCTTCTAAGGTGCTTTCAGAAATGCGTCGCTGTAGCCTGCCGCGATGGGCGTAGCTGATGGAGCCGGTTTCTTCAGACACGATGAAGGCAACCACCTCCATGCGCTCCGTAATACCCACGGCAGCGCGATGGCGCAAACCCACAGTCTTCGGCAGATTGGGGTTGTCAGAAACCGGCAGAGTGCAGCCGGCAGCAATGATTTTGTCGTGGCTGATGATGACGGCCCCGTCGTGCAAAGGGCTTTCCTTGTTAAAAATACTCTCTAACAGCTGTTGTGAAATTTGAGCGTCTAAGGGCACGCCCGTGCCGATGATGCCCAACATCTCTTCGTTTTGCGAAAGCACGATGAGTGCCCCCCATTTCTTGCGGCTCATGCTGACGAGCGCATTTTTGATTTCCTGCACTTCCGCCTGTTTTTTTTCGCTGCTGGCAAACTCTTTATCGAGCAACCTCCGCAAAAGGTGTGAGCGTTGCCGCAGGGTGTTGTTGCCCAGCATGAGTAAAAAACGCCGCACTTCAGGCTGAAAGATGATGATCAGCATCAGCGCTACGAAATTGGCGAACAGGTCAAACAACTTGGAAAGCATGACCATCTCCAAAGAGTGTACCATCTGCCCTACGAAAAAGAGCACGCCCACGCCCACCAGTATGGTCAGGCCGGTACTGCCTCGCAGCAATTTGTAAGCCCAATACAAAAGGTAGCCGACGATGAGAATGTCGAGCAAATCCCAAATCCGAATGGGCAAAAAACCTATGTGTATGGCGAGCAGCATGGGCCGGGTTTATGCTTTCTTTGCGTGTCTGGAAAGATAGATTTCGTAGAGCTCCGGATTTTCTCTTTGAGCGTCATACATTCCACTTTGCCTCCTTTGCCGAAAGGCTTCGTAAAGGGTAACGGCACAGGCCACCGAGATGTTGAGGCTTTGCACCATGCCGGCTTGCGGGATGATGAAGTTGCCATCGCATTGAGCCAACAGTTCTTTGCTCACTCCATCGTGTTCGTTACCGAATACCAGGGCGGTGGAGCGGGTGAGGTCGAGCTCATAGAGGTCAACAGCGCTTTCTCCAAGATGCGTGCAGAGGAGGCGTTGGTATTTTTTGCGCAGGGCTTTTACGCAGGCTTCCAACTCGGTGAAGTAGTGAATGTCCACCCACTTGCGAGCACCGGATGCCGCGCTTTTCCCGGCGATGATGTTTTTTTCGCTGAGTCGTTCTTCGGTGTAGAGTACGTAAATTTCGGGTATGCCCACCGAGTCGCAGGAGCGCAGTACGGCGCCGATGTTGTGGGGGTCGTGTACATTTTCCAGGACTACCGTTAAGTCCATTTGCCGAAAGGCGGCCACACGACGAAATTTTTCCATGCGTTCGGGTGTCATAGCAAGGCGGATGCTTTTTCCGGTGAGGAGAGGCCAAAGGCGTCTCTCTTCACCGGACTCGTTTATTGGGCAGGTTGGAAGTAGTAATCGCGGAATTGCAGGATGTGTACAAATTTGTTTTCGTAGCGCTGAATGCGGGCCGGCGTTTCCGTGCCGGTGGTTTGCTGTTCGAAGACCGGCCTGAAGCGGTAGGTGGTGTAGAGGTTGCTCCACTCTTCATTGCTGAGATATTGGGTAAAATCCTTGCCGTATTTCTGTTGCAGGCGCAGGAAATAGAGCGTTACGCAGTAGCCGTAGTAGGCATCTATTTGCGGAAGCATACCAAATTCCTCAAAAAATCTTTGTTTAAAGTTGCGAATGTCGGGATTGTAGGGGTCTATGTAGTAATTGCTGCTCACGTGTACGTTTAGGTTTTCGTACAGCTCGAAGTCGGCTCTTTCGTACTCCATCCACTGGGGCATGCCGAAGACCATGACTTCCGAAAAGTCCTGTGCGGCCACTTTGAGCTTTCGCAAAAAGGCATAGATGAAGGTTTCGTTGGACCAGGAGGGCACGATGAAGATGGTGGGGCGATCGGCCAGGAGCTGACTGACCAGATCGGTTTCTTTGAGGTCCAGGCTTTCATCGGAGATGATGAGCTCTTTGAAGCGGGTGGTATCGCCTTTCGGCAAATATTGCAGGCGCAGCTCCTGGAAAATTTTGAGGCGCTCGATCTCCCTGGGCTTGTTGGGGACGACGAGGATGACCTGATCGGGCGCATAGCGCTGCATGACGTATTTCGTGATGGCATCGCAATGCGTGCGCAGGGTGGGATTGACCTGCACGTAGTAGGGGTTGTCTTCGCTGATGTTGCTGCTGCCACTGTAGGGGCTGACGAAGGGCTTTTGGTTTTCTTTGGCGTATTTTGCGACCAGGCGTGCATTGGCCGAGCGGTAGGTGCCGATGATCATTTGGGCCTGCTGCACGGAGGGTTCGAAAGAGAGCAGGTGGTTGACTTCCTGCTCCGAGTATTTGGAGTCGAGTATGGTCAGGTCCAGTTTCACGCTGTCCTTTTGCAGGTCTTGCAGGGCCAGTTTGAGGCCGGCATAGTATTGCAGGGCGCGTTTAGAGCCTTTGGGGACTTCGGTATCGCCATAGGAAAACTGCTGGGTCATAAAAGGCAGCAGGATGGTAGTGTACTGCACTTCTCCGCTCAGCGCATGGGTGCTGCCTGCATTGCTGTTTTCTGCTGTGGTTTCCGAAGTGATGGGCGGGAATTTATCCGGCGGGTTGATGGTCCAGTGCATGGTATCCATGGGTTCGGTCATGGTGGTAACGCGCTCGAACTCGCCCGTTTCGGGATTTACTTTGACGGGGCCCTGCAACTCGCCTATGTCGTCTTCGTCTTTGGGGGGCTTATGGGTAGTGCCGGTTGCGGGCTTAAAAAGCTCGCAGGAATAGGCCAGAGGGATGAGCAAAATGAGCAGGAAGAGCCATTTATTCCCATTCGATGGTTGCCGGAGGTTTGGTACTGATGTCATAAACTACGCGGTTTATTCCTTTGACTTGGTTGATGATGCGATTTGAGACGCGGGCGAGGAAGTCGTGGGGGAGCCGGCTCCACTCGGCGGTCATGCCATCGAGTGAGTTGACAGCCCTGAGCACTACGGTTTTTTCATAAGTGCGTTCGTCTCCCATAACGCCTACGGACTGTATGGGCAGCAGGATGGTGGCGGCTTGCCAGACCTGCCCGTACAGTCCTCCGCGTCTCAATTCGCCGATAAAGATAGCATCTGCTTCTTGAAGTAAGGCAACTTTTTCGGGAGTAACTTCTCCCAGTATGCGAATGGCCAGGCCCGGGCCCGGGAAAGGGTGGCGCCCGAGGATGTCTTCGGGCAGTCCCAGAGTGCGTCCTACGCGGCGCACTTCGTCTTTGAAGAGCATGCGCAGGGGCTCGATGATCTTGAGGTGGAGGATGTCGGGCAGTCCCCCTACATTGTGGTGTGATTTGATGGTTACGGAGGGCCCGTGTACGGATACGGACTCAATCACATCGGGGTAGATGGTGCCCTGGGCCAGCCATTGGATGTCGTGCAATTTAGCGGCCTCGCGCTGGAAAACTTCCACGAAAGTGCGTCCGATGGCTTTGCGCTTGGCCTCGGGTTCGCTCAGGCCTTTGAGGGCGGCGTAGAATTCCGCTTTGGCATCTACGCCCACGATGTTGAGGCCCATGTCGCGGTAGGAGTAGAGCACTTCCTCGTATTCGCCCTTGCGCAGCAGGCCGTTGTCTATGAAAAAGCAGATCAGGCGGTCTCCTATGGCCCGGTGCAGCAGGGCCGCGGCGACCGAGGAATCCACGCCCCCCGACAGCCCCAGCAAGACGCCTTCATTGCCCACCCGGCGTTTGATCTGCTCTACTGTTTCTTCCACGAAGGTTGCGGGTGTCCACTCGCCCCGGCAGCCGGCGATTTGCAGCAGGAAGTTCTCCAACAGTTGTTTGCCGTGCTCGGAGTGGGTTACTTCGGGATGAAACTGGAAGCCGTAGATGGGGTGGGGGAGTTCGTTCTCGCCGGAGCGGAAGGCTGCGATTTCAATGTTTTCCGTGCCGGCAATGATTTGGTAGCCTTTCGGCAAATAGAGGATGTGATCGGCATGAGACATCCACACCTGCGAGTCTTCGGGTATGCCGCGAAAGATGGGGTCTTCGTGCTGCATGTTGATGAGGTGCGCTTTGCCGTATTCTCTTTTACGGGAGCGGGCGACCTCGCCTCCCAGTTCGTCGGCTACGAGTTGGGCGCCGTAGCAGATGGCGAGGATGGGGTATTTGCCTGCCAGTTCCTGCAGGGGCATGCGCAGCGCATGGTCGTCTTTGACAGAAAAGGGGCTGCCCGACAGGATGAGGGCTTTCAGTCCGTCTTCCTCTGTGACGGGTTTGTTGTAGGGCTGTATTTCACAGTAAACGTTCAGTTCCCGCACTCTGCGGGCGATCAATTGGGTGTATTGGGAGCCGAAATCGAGGATGAGCACTTTTTCCTTCATGGGGCAAAGGTAAAAAAAAGCCGCTTTTGGGATGTGCTTAAATAGAAGTGATTTAGGTAACGCAAGCCGTTCAAGCTTTTGAATCAGGATGTTTGGTTTTTTCGAACCACTTCCTTTGTTTGGGTTATGCTGAAGGTGATGTTGGAAAACCGAAAAGTAGCATTTTCGTGATGAGGTTTTAATCTCAATTTAATTTGTTCTTAGTTAAAGTGTTAACAATATGTTAATGTTCGCTTTATCGCCCTTTAATTGTTTTTTTTTTGTTTCTTTGAGTGTTATTTGTATTTCTTCACTTTAAAACTCTATTTATGAAAAAGTTAGTTTTCGTTGTCGTTTCTTTAGCTTTTTTAATTGGACTTTCTTCTGTCCAAATTTTTGTCAACCCTGTTGAATTGGGTGTGGATAACAACTCTTTGTCTCTTTGTAAAGAGATAGTGACTCCAAACTGTAGTTTGTCTGAGGGTGAAATTGAAAGTATTGCTATCATGCATAATAAAATTTTACCTTCAGCTGTTAAAAATATGAGGGGAAAGGATTTAGAGGAATTACATGCATCTTACGTTAACTACTTGAAAGTTAACCATCCTGATGGGTATGAGTACTTTAATTTAGACGTGAGCTTTACTCAAGAGCTATTTACTTTTGATGTGACTCAATTTACATTTCTGAGAGGATTCACCCGGGATTTTAGGGAAGCTACCCAAAGTGCAATAGACTTTGTTTTGAAAGCCAATTCTATAGAAGAACTCAATGCTAATCTGGATAGGCTGATAAAGGGGCTGCAAGGTGAATTAGATGCATGTGAGTTTATGGCTCTCCAAGTGTTTGTTGCAGTTGCAAAGGAATCTGCTGTTTATTGGTCTGGTGTAAGTAATAACTCTCGATGGAGTTTTGGCAAATTTATAGCTGCTGATGCATTAGGCGCTTACGGGGGGTTCTTAAATTCTGCTGTATTGGCTCCAGTTCCGGGTGCTAATGCTGCTATAGCAGGAGCAGCTGCTTTTGGCGCAGTTTGGGGTTCTGCAAGTTATTCACTTTTAAGTTCAGGATAGATGAAGCGATTCTTAAGAGCAATGACAATTGGTTTGACTCTTTTTGCTTTGATGCTGCTTTTTGATTTTATCTCTACCGGTTCAGTAACAAGCAGCGCATTCAAGCTAGACTTAGTTTGGGGGCTGGTTACAGGATTGGGAATAGAGTTTGTATTTCCTTTTGTCCTTCGATTTTTTACTAAAGGCAAACGGTAAAAAAAGAAGAGCTGCGCTTTGCGCAGCTCTTCTTACGAGCATCATTCACCCGGCAGATAGAGTTCAAACTCTACGCGCCGATTTCTCGCGCGGCCGTCTTTGTACTTGTTGTCGGCGATGGGTTTGGTTTCGCCGAAGCCCTGGTAGCTCATGCGGTTGGCGGAGATGCCTTGAGAGACCAGGTAGTCGAAGCAGGACTTAGCTCTGGCTTCTGAGAGTTTCTGGTTGGACTCGGCAGAGCCCACGCTATCGGTATGTCCGCCTATGCGGAGGTGGTAGTCCGGATAGCGCTTCATGATGTCGGCGATTTTGTCGAGTATGGG
>JALVES010000215.1 GCA_027030635.1 Saprospiraceae bacterium
AGGATGTCGGAGAGCCGGGCATCCCTGGCGTAACGGTTATTCTGAACGGCACTACGGTATTGGGCGACCCCGTTGCCCTGGCGACCACTACGGATGCCGATGGCTATTACCTCTTTGACAACCTGCCTCCGGGCACGTATAAGGTAACCTTCCCGAACATTCCGGGTTATACCATGACTACGCCGAATGCCCCGGGCAGCAACGAGGCCAACGACAGCGATGCCGACCCCGCTATGGGCGGTATGACGGAGTTCATCGTCCTGTCCAGTGGGGAGGATTACCTCGATTTCGATGCCGGTTACTATCAGTATGCCTCTTTGGGTAATTACGTATGGCACGACATCAATGGCAATGGCCTGCAGGATGCCGGCGAACCCGGCATAGGCGGGCTGGAAGTGGTCTTGCTCGGCTTCGACGGAGCAGGTAATCAGATCACGCAGATTACCTTTACGGATGCCGATGGCTATTACCTCTTTGACAACCTGTCTCCGGGCACTTACAACGTAACCTTCGATGTGCCTGACGGAGGCTTTGTAACGACCTGGCTGGATCAGGGCGGAGATGATACCATAGACAGCGATGCCAATCCTGCCATGGGCAACATGACGATCAACGAGCAGCTCACTTCCGGTGAGGAGAATCTCACTTACGATGCCGGATTCTACATCCCCGCATCCATAGGAGATTTCGTATGGTCTGACAACGATGCCGACGGCGCTCAGGATGCCAATGAGCCCGGTATCGAAGGCGTTGGCGTTACCCTGATCGGATTCAACAACATCGGCCAGCAAGTCGTGGACTTTACGACTACGGATGCCAACGGCTATTACCTCTTCGACAATCTGGCTCCGGGCAATTACTTCCTGTCCTTTAATACGCCGGCGGGCTATACGCCCACAGCACAGGATGCTACCGGCGATGACACCAATGACAGCGATCCCAACCCGCTGACGGGCTTCACAATTACGGAAGAATTGCTCTCAGGTGAAAACAACCTCACCTACGATGCAGGCTTCATTCCTACGGAAGAACCGCCGGCCTCTGTGGGTGATTACGTCTGGGACGATGCCGATGGCGATGGCGTGCAGGATGATGATGAATCGGGTATTGAAGGAGTTTGGGTATATCTCTATACCTGTGATGACCCGGATAACCCCATTGACAGTACGCAGACGGATGCCGATGGCCATTACGTCTTTACCGGGCTCCCCGCAGGCGATTACATGATCCAATTCATTTTGCCGCAAGGCGATTACAGCTTCACCCAGCAAAATGTTGGCGATGATGCTACAGACAGCGACGCCGGCCAGAATGGATTTACGGATTGCTTCACCCTGACGCCGGGCGAGAACAACGAAGACGAGGATGCCGGTATCGTGCCTTGCGCTACGGTAGGTGAGTTGAACTGCGTCGGAGACCTGCAACTGCCCATGGATGGCAATTGCGAGGGCACGATTGAACTGACAGATGTGGTAGATGGCACGGCTTCCTGCTACAGCGGTCTGATCATGATTGTTACCGATGCAGAGGGCAATACCATAGGCAGTGTGATAACTTCCGATTACCTCGGCGAAGAACTGACGGTAACGGTGATAGACACGCTTTCCGGACAGTCTTGCACGACCAGTGTAACATTCATTGACAACACTCCGCCGCAGATCATCTGCCCGACGGATACGCTGGTGGTCGGCTGTAAAGTGCAGTTTGAAGAACTGGACGGGCCGGATGCCTATGACAACTGCTCTGAAGTGGTTGTGGTGAGTCTGGTAGATCAGGTCTTCCTCGATGGCGATCCCTGCGATGACGGCAGCATGATCGTTGAGCAAAGCTGGATTGCCATAGATGAGTGGGGCAACCAATCGGATACCTGCAGCCGCATCATCGAGATCAGCAACCCCGTGCCCATCTTCCCGCCGGATGTCAGTTGGACCTGTGAGGAGTACGCTACCTGGCCTCAAATCGTTGAGCCCGGCCATTATAAACCTGAGGACCCCTGCTGCAGCGGTTCCGGCGAGCCGGATGTGGTTGGCGCTTATTGCAACTACGATGTCAACTACTCCGATGAAATCGTGCCGACCTGCGGTGAGAACTTCATGATCATCCGTACCTGGGTGGTGGTGAACAACTGCGATGGCCAGGTCTTCGAGCATCAGCAGATCATCGAAATTGTGGACGACACTCCGCCTTTGGCTGAGGTGGCCGATGTCTTGCTCACCGTAGATGGCGAGTTTGAATGCGAAAGCGCCGGCCCGTTGCCCGGCCCCGTCAACATCTCCGACAATTGTACGAACGAGTGGACGGTAACGATTATGACTCCGCTGGGTGAAGCCATCTACATCAATGGCGTGGACGGAGCCGACGGAGGCTACATCCCCAACCCGGGCCTGGGTATAGGTGAGCATGAAGTGGATTACATCATCACCGATGCCTGCGGCAACGATACCACTTTGACCATCACGGTAACCGTAACGGAGTCTGCACCGCCTGTCGCTCTTTGCCAGGATGACATGACCATTGAGTTGCAGGGCAGCCTGCAGGAATTCCCCGCTTCACTCTTTGACAATGGCAGCTACGATGCCTGCTGCTTCGACGAAGTGCAGGTACGCCGCCTGGATCCGGGCTGTGGAGCGCCGAACATGACCTTTGGCCCCTCTGTAACCTTCTGTTGCAGCGACATAGACAACGGCCCCGTCATGGTCGCCTTGCGCGCTCTGGATTGCTCCGGCAACTTCAGCGAGTGCCAGGTAGCCGTAAGCGTAACGGGCGATGTGCTCTCTGTTACTGAGGTGAACATACCTGAAGACACTGTCATTACCTGTGAAGAGTACTCCTACTACGTCGCTCCCTGGTTGAATATCGGCGAGTACGGAGTCCTGGATGCTTACGGCATACTGACAGCCGACGACGGCTCTTGTGTGGAGGTCGCAGAAATGGTTGTGGATGTGGACATAGACATGTGCTTCGAAGGTACCATCACCCGTACCTGGATTCTCAGCGACGGCTACACGACTTGTACGCAGGTCATCTACGTCCATCAGGAATCCGACTGGGTGGTTTCCTTCCCG
>JALVES010000216.1 GCA_027030635.1 Saprospiraceae bacterium
CAGGATGTGAAGGGGAACAACGACTTGTTGTGTCTGACGCAGCCGGAGATCGTGCGGGAGGTGCATCGGGCCTATCTCGAGGCGGGGGCCGATTTGTTGGAGACGAACACTTTCAATGCCAACAGCATTTCGCAGCAGGATTACGGCATGCAGGAGCTGGCTTATGAGATGAACCGCGCGGCTGCGGCCCTGGCGCGCATGGAGGCGGATGCCATGACCGCTCAGACGCCGGAGAAGCCGCGCTTTGTGGCCGGCTCCATAGGCCCGACGAACAGAACGGCTTCTATCTCCCCCGATGTCAACGACCCGGGCTATCGGGCCGTGAGCTTTGACGATTTGCGGGCGGCTTATCTGGAGCAGGCTCGCGGGCTGGTGGATGGCGGGGCCGATTTGTTGCTCATCGAAACCATTTTTGACACGCTGAATGCCAAGGCCGCCATTTACGCTTTGGAGGAGCTGTTTGAAGAGAAGGGGCGTCGCTGGCCGGTGGCCATTTCCGGGACCATCACGGATGCCAGCGGGCGCACGCTTTCGGGGCAGACGGTGGAGGCCTTTTGGATTTCCGTGAAGCATGCGAAGCCGCTCTTTGTGGGTTTGAACTGCGCACTTGGCGCGAAGGAGATGCGTCCGCACATAGAGACGCTGTCGCGCATAGCCGATTGCTATCTGAGCGCCTACCCCAATGCCGGTTTGCCCAATGAGTTTGGGGAGTACGAGCAGACGCCCGAAGAGATGCGCAAGTACATACGCGATTTTGCCGAGCATGGCTTTGTCAACCTCCTCGGGGGCTGCTGCGGCACTACGCCCGACCACATCAGGCAGATGGTCGAGGCCGTGAAGGATTTGCCGCCAAGGCAGATTCCTCAGCTGCAGCCTCATACCATGCTCAGCGGGCTGGAGCCGCTGTACATACGGCCCGAGAGCAATTTTGTGAATGTGGGAGAGCGCACCAATGTTACCGGCTCCCGCAAGTTTGCCCGTTTGATACGGGAGGGCCAATATGCCGAAGCCTTGGAAGTGGCCCGCCAGCAGGTGGAGGCGGGCGCCCAGATCATAGACGTGAATATGGACGAGGGGCTGCTCGATTCCGAAGCAGCCATGAGGTGCTTTCTAAATCTCGTGATGGCCGAGCCCGACATCGCCCGCGTGCCGGTGATGATAGACTCTTCTAAGTTTAGCGTGATTGAAGCGGGTTTGAAGTGCGTGCAGGGGCGCTGCGTGGTCAATTCCATTTCGCTGAAAGAGGGCGAAGAGGCCTTTTTGCAGCAGGCTGCCATTGTGAAGCGCTATGGCGCTGCCGTCATCGTCATGGCTTTTGATGAGGAGGGGCAGGCCGAGACCGTGGAGCGCAAGGTGGAGATTTGCAGCCGCGCTTACCGACTGCTGACGGAGCAGGCCGGTTTCAGTCCCGAAGACATCATTTTTGACCCCAACATCTTTGCCGTAGGTACCGGCATAGCCGAGCACAATCGCTATGCCATCAACTACATCGAGGCCGTGCGGGAGCTGAAAAAACGCTTTCCGCTCGCCAAAATCAGCGGTGGTGTGAGCAATGTTTCCTTTGCCTTTCGCGGCAATCAGCCGGTGCGGGAGGCTATGCATTCGGCTTTTCTCTACCACGCCATTGCGGCAGGCATGGACATGGGCATCGTGAATGCCGGCATGATCGAGGTGTATGAGGAGATTCAGCCCGAGCTCAGGGAGCTTGTGGAAGATGTGTTGTTCGATCGCCGCCCCGATGCCACGGAGCGACTGACGGAATATGCAGGGCGTGTGAAGGGGCAGGGCAAGAAGGCGGAGCGTGATTTGAGCTGGCGGGAAGCTACTGTTCAGGAGCGGCTGCGCCATGCGATGGTCAAAGGGATTGTGGAGTTTATCGAAGAAGATGTGGAGGAGGCGAGGCAGCAGTACTCCACTGCTCTTGAAGTCATCGAAGGCCCTTTGATGGACGGGATGAATGTTGTGGGTGATTTGTTCGGTTCCGGCAAGATGTTTTTGCCTCAGGTGGTCAAGAGTGCCCGCGTGATGAAAAAGGCGGTGGCTTATCTGACGCCCTACCTCGAGGCGGAGAAGAGCGATTTGGCTTCCACTTCGAAGGGCAGGATTTTGCTGGCTACGGTGAAGGGGGATGTACACGACATCGGCAAAAACATTGTAGGGGTGGTGTTGGCCTGCAACAATTTTGAGGTAACCGATTTGGGCGTGATGGTGCCCATGGAGAAGATTTTGGATGAGGCCTTGCGGCAAAAGGCAGACATCATCGGTTTGAGCGGGCTGATCACGCCCTCCTTAGACGAGATGGTGCGCATTGCCCGCCGCATGGAGGAGCGGGGTTTCACCCTGCCGTTGATGATTGGCGGAGCGACTACTTCCAAGGCGCATACGGCTGTGAAGATTGCGCCCGAGTATTCCGGCCCGGTCATTCACGTACACGACGCTTCGCGGGCTGTGGGTGTGGCTACGGATTTGCTGGCGTCTGATGCAAATGCATTTGCCGAAAGGCTCAAAGAAGAACAGGCTGCTTTGCGCAAGCAGCGAAAACAGCACAAACGCGAGTTTCGACTTTTGTCCATAGAGCAGGCTCGGGCCAACAGGTTTCCGGGCGGTTGGGAGGAGTACGAGCCGCCGCAGCCCCGGCGGACGGGCGTGCAGGTTTTTGAGGACTACCCTTTGGAGGAGTTGTTTGGCTACATTGACTGGACGCCGTTTTTCAAGAGTTGGCAGATGAAGGGGCGTTTTCCCGATTTGCTGAACGACCCGCGGCACGGGCAGGAGGCCTGGAAGTTGTACGAGGATGCGAAGGCTTTTTTGGAGCGCATGGTTTCTGAAAAAATGCTTCGTGCGAAGGCTTTTGTGGGGATTTTTCCGGCGGCTTCACAGGGAGAGGAGATTTTGATTTACGGGGATGAGGGGCGTTCGCAGGAGTTGTTGCGGGCGCAGCATTTGCGGCAGCAGGCAGTAAAGCCTTCCGGCAAATACAACCTCGCGCTGAGCGATTACATAGCTCCGGTCTCATCGGGCCGGCGAGACTGGGTGGGCGCTTTTGCGGT
>JALVES010000217.1 GCA_027030635.1 Saprospiraceae bacterium
CCGCACATGCCGTCTGAGAAATGGACGCCGAGATAGCGTTTCAGGATGAAGTTGAAGACGCGCGAGCTGATTTCGCGTTTGAGGCTTCGGCCGATGACTTTGGATTGGGGGTGGAGGCGGGTGCCATAGACCAGTTGGCAGCCTTTTTGGGTGAGCATTTCCCAAGCCTGGAGGAAGTGTCGCAGGTCGGTGGAGAAGTCGAGGTCCATGTAGCCGATGATGTCGGTGGTGGCTTGTGCCCAGGAGGTTTTGAGGGCCAGACCGACGCCCCGTTCGGGCAGGCGTATGAACCGGACTTCCGGGAGTTTTTGACAGAGTTCTTCTGCGATGCGGGGCGTGTCGTCTGTGGAGCCGTTGTCGGCGATGAGGATGCTCCACTGGCCGGGGTCGGGGAAGTGTTTTTTCAAAAAGGCGTGGAGCAGCCGTATTTGCTGCTCCAGCGTTTGGGCCTCGTCGAGGACGGGGATGGTGATTTCGAAGGTTTTTCTGCTGTTGTTTTTTTTGTGTTTCAAGGCGCAGTCGGGTTTGTTTCACCCCTCCAGCGCCATTTTTACGTCCTCTTTGGACTCTGTTTTCAGGCCTGTGGGGCGTAGCACAAAGGTATAAGATCCCGGCAATTTTTTGGGTTTTTTGCCGGTTTTTTCGCTTTCGGCTACGGCCTGGCGGAGGCGCAGCAGTTCTTCTTTGGGCAGTTTGGCTATTTGGCCGTCGGGGGTGAGTGCCCAGAGGATGTTCTCGGAGAAGAGGTCTATGGTCAGACGGGTGTCGTTGGCAGCGAGGAAGCGCTGTAGGGTGTTGCGGCTTTTATCGGCGAGGTAGAGGGTTTGGTTTTCGACGGGCGTGCCGTCGGGGAGGACGAAATTGGCTTTGATTTCAACCATTTTGGGGGCAACGGGACGGTCGCAATTCCAGATGCCCAGTTCGTTGATGGCGAAGCGGTTGAGGACGGGTGTGGGGTGTATTTCTTTCAGGGCTTCGGGTTGATTTTTGGCGAGTTGTCGGATGGCCTTTTCGAAGGTGTTGGCGAGTTTTTGTTCTTCGAGGCGGTATTTGTCCAACAGTTCGGCTTTTTGCCGGGCGATGCGTTTTTCGCGTTCCTGCAGGGCTGCTTCGTAGGCGGCCATTTTTTCGCGGTATCGCTGCATGGCGGCGGCGTAGTCCGTTTGAGGAACGACGGGGGTGATGAGCAGCTCGAGGCGGGTTTCATTTCCCGAAAGGGTGAGTAAATAATCGCGTTCATTCACCTTGTCGAGGGAGGCGTCCTGCCAGTTTTGGGCGAGTTCTTCGGCAGAGGCGTCCTGGCCCGGGCTGAGTTGCCAGAGCACTTCGCCGTAGGTTTGCTGTAGTTTCTGCAGCTCGGGATGTTTGGCGAAAGCCGGTTCTTCCTGATTGGGGAGTTTGAAATTGAGGTCGAAGACCAGTTCGTTTTCGTCGGGCTGCAGCGGCTTGAGGGGTTTGGGAGGCAGGGGGTAGAGGCTTTCGAGTTGGCGGATTTCCTCTTCGCGGAAGCGCTGCAGGGCGGTGATTTGCTCTTTGAAGCTTTGTTGTTGTGCGTACAGGGGGTGTTTGCTGTCGAAGACTTGCAGGGCTTCTTTTTTGATTTCCATTTGGTTTTTGCCCCTGAAGACCCAGCGGCGGTTTTTGGTATCCAGTTTGTAGAGGTTGAAGTCGGCGGGTGCTTCGAGGCTGGTGGTGCGCACTTTGGCGGGCAGCTCGATGGAGATGGCTTTGTCGTCGCGCAGTTGGAGGCGGCGGCCGTTTTGCTCGGCATAGACTTCGATCATGCCGGCGGATTCGAGATGGTATTCGGTGCCGGCGGAGTCGTACATCATGGGGATTCCGGCGAGGAAGAAGTCTGCGTAATCGGTCATTTCGCGAAAGCGGATGAGGACTTCACCTTCGGCGATTTGCCCTTCGGGGGTTTCAAAGGCTTGGGGCGGGATGTTGAGGCGGGTGCCGGAACCGGCGGTATAGACGGAGCCTTCTTCGACATCTAATTTGTAGGAGGAGAAGGGCAGGTCGAGTTCGGGCATGGGGGGGTGTACGTACTCCATGGCGGCGAAGTAGGCTTCCTGGCGCAGTTGGAAGGAGGTGCGGCCGATCCAGAAGGCATAGATGACCCAACCGGCCAGCAGGGCTGCTGCTGCGAGGCTGCTCCAGAGGATTCGGCGGGAGCGTCGGGGGGCGGGGTCGTGTTGTACTTCCCACTCGCGATAGCGCTCCAGGAGCTGGTCGAAATCCATTTGCTTGCGGATTTCTTCGCTTTCGGGCGTGGGCGGGTTGATGCGTATGTCGTATTTATTCTTCATGTTTCATGGCTTTTTTGAGGCGCTCCAGGGCGCGGTAGGTGCGTACCTTGGCGTTGCTTTCGGTGATGTCGAGTATTTCGGCGATTTCGCGGAAGGGCCGGCGTTCGAAAAAGCGGAGTTCGATGATTTCCAGGTCGGAGGGCTTTAGCTCGTTGAGTGCTTGTACCAGGGCGGATTGGAGCTCGTCTCGCAGGAAGGGGTTGACGTGTTCTTCGACCACTTCCTCGCCGAGGCGGAGCAGGTCGGTACCGTCCATGGAGACTACCCGTTGGCGTTGGTTTTGTCGGTAGTGCATGGCTATTTCGCTGCCGGCGATGCGGTAGAGCCAGGCGGAGAAGGGTAGTCCCATGAAACGGTAGCTGTCTAATTTTTGCATGGCCTTGAGGAAGACCTGCTGGCAGAGGTCGCCGGCCAGATCGGGGTCGGCTGTGCGTTTGAAGATGTAGCGGTAAATGCTTTCGAAATAGCGTTCGTAGAGGGGCCGAAAGTACATGCGGTCGCGCTGAGCGGCCTGGATTTCCTGCCACTCTGCCTGTATTTGCTCCCGGGATGCACTATATGGCCCTTGTCGCTCCATGGTCTTAGAGACGTTTGCTGCAAGATTACGACTTATTGGCCATTCTGCCTGCATTTACCGGGGTGTTTTGTATATACTGTCTTCATAATGCGGGTTTTGGGAAAAGATACAGTTGGGGGGCTTTGCTATACATAAATAA
>JALVES010000218.1 GCA_027030635.1 Saprospiraceae bacterium
GAGTGAGCAGGGTCGAACTCCGGTGAGTGAGCAGGGTCGAACTCCGGTGAGTGAGCGAAGTCGAACTCCGGTGAGTGAGCAGGGTCGAACTCCGGACGGGGGGCGGAAAGTTTTAGGGGGTGAAGTTCTCTCTCGCGCGCACGCGCGCGTGTACGCGCGCGCATGCACGCGCGCATGACGCGCGCGCGAGACATGTCATGTCTATAAGACATGACATGTCTGTTGCAAACAATACAAACACATTTAATTCCCAAAACACCCTCTCCCATTTCCCAAAAAAGCCGTATCCTTGCACCCTGAAAAAGAGAGATAGAAGCACCCTGGCACCCACAAAATTTACTGCTCTTCCGGATTTATCTGTAAGAGCAGTAGGCCGTAAGGCAAAAAAGCGTATTTTTGGCGAAAGCCTTTTTACAAACACTAAAACAACACGCCATGGCTATCAAAATCACGGAAGATTGCATCAACTGCGATGCCTGCATTTCTGAATGCCCGAACAACGCCATCTACGAACCCGGCGACGAATGGTCCTATGCAGACGGCACCTCCCTCAAAGGGATGATCAAACTGCCCTGGAACGGCGAAGTAGATGCCGAAGAAAAACACGAGCCCATCTCCGACGAGTTCTACTACATCGTCTGGGAAAAATGCACAGAGTGCAAGGGCTTCCACGACGAACCGCAATGCGCCGCCGTTTGCCCGGTGGATTGCTGCGTACCCGATGAAGAGCACGAAGAAAGCGAGGAAGAACTGCTCGCTAAAAAAACATTCATGCACTTAGACTAAACCATGTCCCCGGCCGGAGGACCCTCCGGCCGGGCATATCCTAATCTGCAAAAAAGAAACTCCAAGGGGAAAACTCAAAATACCGCCACAAAATCATGGAATACCAAGTTCGGGAAATAGAACAAAAGTGGAAAAAATACTGGGTTGAAAACCAGATATATCGCGTCTCCAACGAAAGCGAGCGGCCAAAGTATTACGTACTCGACATGTTCCCCTACCCCTCCGGCTCCGGCCTGCACGTAGGGCATCCCCTTGGATACATCGCCTCCGACATCTATGCGCGCTACAAACGCCTCAAGGGATTCAACGTACTCCATCCCATGGGCTATGATGCTTTCGGCCTGCCGGCAGAACAATACGCCCTCCAAACGGGCATCCACCCCGCCGTCTCCACAGCCCGCAACATCAAGCGCTATCGCGAACAGCTGGACAACATCGGCCTCTCCTTCGACTGGAGCCGCGAAGTCATCACTTCCGACCCCAAATACTACAAATGGACACAGTGGATATTCCTCCAACTCTTCAAACATTACTACGACCCCGAAGAGCAAAAACCCAAACCCGTCAGCGAGCTGATCGCCCATTTTGAACAACACGGCAATGCAAACATCGCCGCACATACCTCCCAAAAAGAAACCTTCTCCGCAGAGCAGTGGAACGCCATGAGCCCGGCCGAAAAAGATGCCGTGCTCATGAACTACCGCCTCGCCTACCGCCAACTGACCTACGTCAACTGGTGTGAAGCCCTCGGCACCGTACTCTCCAACGACGAAGTCAAAGACGGCGTCTCCGAACGAGGCGGCCACCCCGTCGTGCGCAAACCCATGATGCAGTGGCTGCTCCGCATCACCGCCTACGCCGAACGCCTCCTCAATGACCTGCAGGAACTCGCCTGGTCGGACGCCATGAAGAAAATGCAGTCCAACTGGATCGGCCGCAGCGAAGGCGCCCAAATCTTCTTCCCGCTCCTCAACAGCAAAGAAAAAATCGAGGTCTTCACCACACGACCCGATACCATCTTCGGAGCCACCTTCATGGTGCTGGCCCCCGAACACCCACTCGTCAAAGAAATTACTACCGAAGCGCAAAAAGCCGAAGTCGAAAAATACCTCGACTACGTCAATGCCCGCTCCGAGCGCGAGCGCCAGGCCGAAAAAAACGTTACCGGAGCATTCACCGGAGCCTATGCCCTCAATCCCCTGCTGCCCGCCGACGACCCCCGCGCCAAAATACCCGTGTGGATCAGCGAGTACGTACTGCCCGACTACGGCACCGGCGCCATCATGGCCGTCCCGGGCGAAGACGAACGCGACTTCCGCTTCGCTCAACACTTCGGCCTGCCCGTCATCGAAGTCGTTGATAAATCCCAATACCCCGATGCCCAACGCGGCGACAAAGTCGGACGCATGATCCATTCCGACCTGCTCAACGGCCTCGAAGTCAAAGACGCCATCCCACGCATCATCGAAGAAATCGAAAAACGAGGCCTCGGCCAAAAGCGCATCACCTATAAACTGCGCGACGCCATCTTCTCGCGCCAACGCTACTGGGGCGAGCCCTTCCCCATCGTGTACGACCCCCAAGGCGTCGCCCACCCCCTCAATGAAAGCGAACTGCCGCTCGAATTGCCCCCCCTCGATGACTTCAAACCGGCCTCCGACGGCCGCTCTCCCCTCGCCCGCCTGACCGACTGGGTCAACCTCCCCAACGGCTACCACCGCGAAACCGATACCATGCCAGGCTATGCAGGCTCCTCCTGGTACTTCCTCCGCTACATGGACCCCCACAACGACCAAAACTTCGCCTCCCCCCAGGCCCTCAACTACTGGCGCGATGTGGACCTCTACGTAGGCGGTACCGAACACGCCACCGGCCACCTCCTCTACTCCCGCTTCTGGCACAAATTCCTGCACGACCTCGGCTATGTGCCCACCAAAGAACCCTTCAAAAAGCTCATCAACCAGGGCATGATCCAGGGCGTCATAGAATTTGCCTGCCTCCAAAAAGAAAAAGTCAACGGCTACAGCCGCTTCGTCTGCGCACGCCTCGCAAAAATGGAACCCGAACACGAATTTGCCCACATCCCCATTCCCATCCAATTCGTCAAGGATTACGGCACGGAAGACTCTTACCTCGACACCGAAAGCATCGAAAAATTCATCCAATGGCGCCCGGAATTCAAAGACGCCATCTTTGAATGCGCCAACGGCATTTACCACAAAGGCACCTTCACGCC
>JALVES010000219.1 GCA_027030635.1 Saprospiraceae bacterium
TTTTTAAGCAAGCCCTATTTATTCTCCAACCTCAACACCCCTCTCGGGCAAACGGCCGAACATATCCCACAGCCCACGCAGGAAGCCCGCACCACATCTTGTTGGCGCTGCGCGTACCAGCGCACGTCTATGCCCATTTCACAGTAAGTGGAGCAGTTGCCACAGGAGATGCACTGACCTCCATTGGTGGTGATGCGGTAGCGCGATTTAAAGCGCTGGATGATGCCCATGTAAGCGGCAAGAGGGCAGCCGAAGCGGCACCAGACGCGATTTCCCATGAGAGGATAAAAACCCGTCCCCACCACGCCGGCAAAAATAGACCCGATCAATATGCCATACCAGTGCCTGATCTGGTAGCTGTCCAAAAACAAAACCCGGGATTTTCCGGAGAAATAGGTGTATAAAACCAGGGCCGTCATCACTACGGCAAAGACGAGCACGCTGTAAATCAGCCGGCGCTCGATCTTCCAGGCTCGCAGGCGCTTGTCCGATAACTGGCGGAAAGGATCTCCCAGCGTCTCGGCCAGCCCCCCGCATCCACATACCCAGGAGCAGTACCAGCGCTTGCCGAAAAAGTAAGTCATAAGCGGCACGACAAGGATGCTCAGGACAATGCCCCAGACGAGTAAAAACAATCCGAAATAGCCGGAAGAGAGCAGGTAATTGATGCGATATTCAAAGAAAAAAGAGTAGTCTAAGGGCCAGATGTTTTTCAAATCGGCAGAGGGCAGGTGCAACAGGCTCATAATTTGCGGAAGCAAAAAAGCAAAGCAGAGCTGAAAGAACATCACGCTGCCCGTGCGCAGAAGCTGATACCTGTTGTGCCGGTATTTCATGATCATGCGCAAGCCCATGACGAGGATGGCCAAGGTATAGAGGAACCCGTACAAAAACCACTGGTTGGCCGGCCCTCCGTTGAGAAATTTGCTGATGGGGTCCACCATGATGACCCAATTGACGAGGTACGCCGGAAAGAAATACAGAAGCACATAAAAGGAAATGAGCCAAATGCCGAGTGCAATGCCCAGCATGCCCCGGGCTGTCAGAGAGGAATGGAAGATGCCATTGTTTTTAATGCCTTTCGGCAAATGCCGCATAGGCAGAATATAGAGCAGCCCTGCCAATACACCCAAGCCTATGCTGAGCCAGAAAAACATCCAACGCTTAGAAGGGAGTAAGCCCAGGGCAGAAGCCTTGGCTACCGGAAATTTGCTGCTTTTGATCTTGTCGTCTTTGAGGATCTTTTGCCAGTATTCCCCATCGGAAGTCGTCAGGCCCAAGTTCTCTTCCACGTCTTTTTGAATGGCTGCCTGAGCCTGCTTTAAAGCCGCATCATAGTCTTTCATAAAAGCGATGATGTGGGGGTAAGTTTTACCTTCCAGGGGCTGCAGCGCATTCAGCACGAAGGGGCTCTGGTAGTCGTCAAATTGAGCTTTGGCGGCCTCTGTGTTGAGTTGAAATTTACTTAGAGAAAGCGTTGTTGTAAAAATCAGAAAGGCGAGCATGAAAAGGCCCAAGGCTGCTTTTTGAAGGAGAGTCATGTTTTTTCGCTTTTACTTTTTCTTTTGGAGAAGTCGTTTTCAGGTTTAAGTCTGAGGAGTGTTTTAAGAAGCGGTTGCCCCTTGTAACTCTTCTTTGAGCGCTGCCGTCCAGTCGGCAAAAAACTCCGGGTCGAAATTGGCATCCTGAAGGTTTTGCAGCACCGTTTGCAGGGGTGTTTCCTGCCGTATCCAGGCATCACATTGTTCGTGTCTGAGGCGCAGCCCCATGGCGAGGAAGCCTTTTACAGCCTGGCTGTTTTTGTCGTAAGCGATGCGGAGGCTTTGGTGTTTTGCGGGATGTTCCCAGTAGAGGGTGTCGTGCTCAGGCGGGATGTCTGCCGTGAGTTGCCCATAGACCTGGTATTCGATGTCGAGAAATTTAGCGGAGTTAAACCAGATGCCCGGTTCGTACCTTTTGGGGTTTCCACAGAGGGTATGGGCTACAGTCTCGCCCATCATACGCCCTACATACCAGACGGCTTCGATGGGGCGCCGGCCCGGGGGAGGGTTTTTGAGTTGTACGCAATCTCCGGCAGCGTAAACATCTTCTATGTTGGTGCGCAAATATTCATCGGTGAGGATGCCGCGGTCCAATTCCAGCCCGCTGAAGTGTAGAAACTCTATGTTGGGATGCACACCTGCCGTAAGGCCCACCAGCCCGCAGGGGATTTTTTCACCGGTGGAAGTGATGACCATTTTGGCCTTGCCGTTTTGGTCACCCCAGATTTCTTTCAGCTCGGTTTCTAAGCGGAGGTCTATGTGGTGCTCGCGGATGTGGCGATTGACCATTTGGGATTCTTCGGGGGGCAGCACCATGTCCCAATAGCTTTTTTCCCGCACGAGGAAAGTGACGGGGATGTCGCGCGAGCGCAGCATCTCGGCCAATTCCAGCCCAATGAGCCCTCCGCCGACGATGACGGCCTGTTGGAGGTTTTTGGAGTGATATTCGATGGCCTTGAGGTCTTGTAAGGAGTAAAAGCCATGTACTCCATCGAGGTCTTGCCCAGGCCAGCCGAATTTATTGGGCTTGGAGCCTGTGGCGATGAGCAGCTTGTCGTATGACATGGATTGGCCGTCGGCAAAGTGCAATTCTTTGTTGGGAAAATCTATTTTCTCCACCCATGCTTTTCGCAATTCGATGCGATTTTTCTTCCAAAACCAGCGCTCATAGGGCTCGATATGTTCCCATTTCATATGCCCCATATAGACGTACATCAGGGCCGGACGGGAGAAAAAGTAATCGGCCTCTCCCGAAATGACGGTGATGCGATGGTCGCTGAGTTTGCGAATGTGGCGGGCTGCTGTGATGCCCGCAATGCCGTTGCCAATAATAACAATATGCATGATATGAATTTTACGGTAAAGGTAGCAACACCTTTTATTACTTGTTTGAGGGCTTTACCCGCTATACGGCAAATGTCGGCTTGCGGATGCTTTCTATTCGTTGCTTGTTGAAGTGCCGCCCCCATTGC
>JALVES010000220.1 GCA_027030635.1 Saprospiraceae bacterium
ATTTGTACCCAACTAAAGGATCGGGGAGCTGACGAAGGAATATCCCCGAGCCGGCCTCTTAGACTAAACAAATCTCCAAAATCCGCTCCCCGATCTTCCTGCGTCAGCCTGCCTGCTGCAGGCAGGCTCGGGGATCGGAGATGGGGTACCCCACACTCATCATCAGAATCACAAATCACCCGGATTGACCCCCGATTCCACCGATTAGGCCGATTTCTCCGATTTCACCGCTTTCACCGATTCTCCCCCCCCAACGTTAAGAAAAAATTTACCTACATTTAAGGCGTTAAAAACAAATAAGCCATTGGTGTTTTACAAAAAACAGCTCATGAGGATTTTGCTACGGCCTTTGATTTTGTGCTTGGTCATGTGGATGGCAGGCGGTAGCGGGGCGTGGGCGCAGGATCCGGTATTTTCCCAGTTTTATGCGGACCCTTTGGGCTTGAATCCCGCTTTGTCGGGCGTTTCGTGGGCGCCGCATATAGCCTTTAATTACCGCAATCAGTGGACGAATTGGGCGGGGGGTACGGCTTATGAGACCTATGCCGCTTCTTACGACCAGTTTGTGGAGGGTTTGAACAGCGGCTTTGGGCTTTCTTTGGTGAGCGACAATCAGGGGAGAGGTTTGGTGAAGACGACCGGTGTGCGGGGCGTGTATGCTTATCGCGTGCGGGTAGAGGACGATTTTTTTCTGCAGTTTGGCTTGGAGGCCGGTCTGAGGCAGATGAGTTATGATTGGGATCGCCTGATTTTTCCGGATCAGATAGACCCGCTCAACGGGCCGGTGGACGGCAATGGCAATGCCCTGCCCACGGCCGAGCTGCGGCCGAAATTGGCGCAGCTGACGTACCTGAATGTAGGTGCGGGCCTGGTGGCTCATTTGCCGAAAGGCTATATAGGCATCAGCATGAGGCATCTCAACAGGCCTGCGGTAGAGGTTTTGAGCAACAGTGTGGAAAGTGTTGACGGGCTGCCGATTTTTTTCTCTGCCCATGCGGGTTGGCAGATTTCCTTGGAGCGGGGCAATAAGGCCCGGAGTGCCGCGTTTTTATCACCGAATCTGTTGTTTGTCAGGCAAGGCGCTCAGGGGCAGTTGACCGGCGGTTTTTATGCCGGTTTGGGGAGTTTTTTTGGGGGTGTGTGGTATCGCCATGCTTTCAACAATCCCGATGCCTTGATTTTTAGTGCGGGGGTGCGCAAAGGCGTGTTTAAATTCGGCTATAGCACGGACATTACGGTTTCTCAATTGGCGAGCTACCGGGCGGGTTGGGTGCATGAATGGTCTTTGGGGATTTTTCTCGATCAGAGCCGCAGTTGGCAGGAAAAACGCCGGAGAAACAGGTACAACGACTGCAATGAGCTGTTTCGCTGATTTGTTTGCTATGCGGCAAATGGAAGATTTTTTGGGCGATATGCTTGGCAGTCCGATTTTAATGTCTATATTTGTACGTTCATTTTAAAATAGTTCTCAAAAACTCTCTTTGGTGATGAAAAAACTCTTGAATCTCAATGCTCTCCTCCTGTTGGCAGGTGTGCTCTTGCTGAGCGCCTGCGGTTCTAAAGAGCGCTCGGCCACTACGGGCTGGGCCTATAACGATACCAAATGGGGAGGATTCGAAAAGCCCGATTATGAAGGCCAGATTACCGGCCCCAACTTAGTGCTTGTACAAGGCGGTACTTTTGCCATGGGCAATGTGCAACAAGATGTGATGTTTGAGTGGAATGCCCAGCCGCGTCGCGTTACGGTTTCCTCTTTTTACATGGATGAGACGGAAGTTACCAACCTGGATTATCGCGAGTATCTCTACTGGTTGGAGCGCGTGGTTGGTGAGTCTTATCCCGAGGTGGTGGAACGCGCTTTGCCCGACACCCTGGTTTGGCGCGAAGAACTGGCCTACAACGAGCCTTTTGTGGAGACTTATTTCCGCCATCCTTCCTTTAACGATTATCCCGTAGTGGGTGTAAGTTGGGAGCAGGCTTCGGATTACGCCAGTTGGCGCACTGACCGCGTCAATGAGATGATTCTGGTAGAGCGAGGTATTTTGGAGTTGAATACGGAGCAAAAAGACGACGACAACTTTAATACGGAGGCTTATTTGCTGGGGCTCTATCAGGGGTCTGTGCGCAAAAATTTGAAAGACCTGCGTACCGGAGGCGAGCGCCCCGTTCGCTTTGAGGACGGTATCCTTTTGCCGGAATACCGCCTGCCCACAGAGGCCGAATGGGAATACGCCGCTTTGGCTCTGCAGGGCGAGTTGGTTACCGAGCAGGATGAGCGCATCAGCGATCGCCGTATTTATCCCTGGCCGGGCAACACCGTTCGCTATCAGCGCCATGGCAAGTATCAGGGCGCCATCATGGCCAACTTTAAGCGCGGCGGTGGCGACTATATGGGTCTTGCCGGCCACCTGAATGACCGCGCCCATATCCCTGCGCCTGTGCGTTCTTTCTTCCCCAACGACTTTGGCCTTTATAACATGGCCGGCAACGTGAGCGAATGGACAGCCGATGTCTATCGCCCCCTGACGCCCATGACATTGAGCGATGTGGAAACTCAGGACCTCAACCCCTATCGGGGTAATGTCTTTATGAAAAAGAAATTAGACGAGGAAGGCAATCCCGAGCGCGACAGCTTAGGCCGCATCGTTTATATTCCGGTTACGGATGAGGAAGCTGCCAGCCGCGAGAACTACAAGCGTGGCGATGTGCAGAACTATCTCGATGGGGATAAGGAATCCGAGGTCTATTACGACTATGGAAAGACGACGCTTATCAGCGACAAGGCCCGCGTCGTAAAAGGCGGCTCCTGGGCAGATCGCGCCTACTGGCTCTCTCCGGGTACGCGCCGCTATATGGACCAGGACCGCGCCTCCAAAACGGTGGGCTTCCGCTGCGCCATGACGCGCATGGGCAGTCCGGATGGCAATGACGATTCGGCGGGTAACCACTTCCCCGTGAAGAAGAAAAAAGTCAAACGCCGCTACAAATAAAAAAATAAAAAGGCTCTCGCGTAGCGAGGGCCTTTTTACTTTGTGGCTGAAATGGAAAAACTTTACCGGCATTATTTGCATAGCACGGGCATCTGCACCGACAGTCGTAAGGTGGAGAAGGGGTGCTTATTTTTTGCCTTGCGAGGAGAGCGCTTTGACGGCAATCGCTATGCCTTGCAGGCTCTGGAGGCCGGAGCCTCTTTTGCCGTAGTGGATGACTCTTCCCTGCCGCAGGATGAGCGTCTCATCCGGGTCAAAGACAGCCTGTGGGCCATGCAGCAACTGGCCCGTCATCATCGCCGGCAATTCGACATTCCCGTGCTGGCTGTTACGGGCACGAATGGGAAGACCACCACCAAGGAATTATGTGCTGCTGTTTTGTCAAAATTTTATCGCCTGCACTACACCCGGGGCAATTTCAACAACCACATCGGCCTGCCTTTGACCATCCTCTCCATGCCTCGGGATACGGAATTCCTGCTCCTCGAAATGGGCGCCAATCACGCGGGCGAAATTGAGGCTCTGTGCCGCATTGCCGAACCCGATTTCGGGCTTATCACGAATGTCGGCATGGCTCACTTAGAGGGTTTTGGCAGTTTTGAGGGTGTGAAGCAGACCAAGTCGGAGCTCTATCGCTTTTTGGCAGAGCGCGACGGTCTGGCTTTTGTAAACCTGGATGAGCCTCATTTGCAGGAATTGCTGCCGGCGGGTTTGAAGACCTTTACTTATAGCAGCAAGAAACCCGGGGCTGATGTGTTTGTCCGCTGCATAGAGGCGCATGGCAGCTTGCGACTGGCCTTTGAGGAACAAGGGCAATGGCATGAAGTGGAGATGGCGCTGTCGGGCGAATACAACTTTCGCAATGCCATGACGGCCGTGGCTGTGGGCCTGTTTTTTAGCAGAAGGTCGGCTGTCGCCACTGAAAAAGCGGCGGAAAACATCACCCGTGCCCTGGAGGGCTATCGTCCCCGCATGAATCGCTCGCAGTGGGTAGAGCGAGAAGGGCGTTTTTACTTTCTCGACGCCTACAATGCAAATCCCGTTTCCATGCGCCTCGCGCTTGAGGATTTTGCGAAAGCTAAGGGCGCTTTTAAAGTTGCCGTGCTGGGAGAGATGCTGGAGTTGGGAGTTTATTCCGAACAGGCGCATGAAGCGTTGTTGGCACAGGCCCTGCGCTTACCCCTGGACCGGATTGTGTGTGTGGGCGAGGGTTTTGCGAAAGCAGCAAAAGCGGCCGGCCTGCCGTGGTTTGCCCATGCAGGGGAGGTGAAAGCCTGGCTGCAGCAGCAGTCTTTGCCTCCACAAAGCCGCATTTTTTTGAAGGGCTCCCGCAAGGTGGCTTTGGAGGGTGTTTTATAAAGAAAGACCCTGCACAGCGTGCAGGGCCTTTTGCATTTCTTTTACGCGCGATACAAATGAGCCGCTTTGCTCAGCTGTTGGCGGGCGCAGTGGATGCGGCTTTTGACTGTGCCCATGGGGAGGTTGAGCGTTTCTGCGATTTCTTCGTATTTGTAGCCTTCTACGAACATCTTAAAGGGGCGGGAGTAGATGGGTTTGAGTTGATTGACCAGCGACTCCAGTTCGCCTATGGTGAGCAGGGAAGGGCCTTGGTTGGGGGCAGTTTGGTGTGCCTGCTCAAACAGATGGCTGCCCGTGGGTGCCGTGGTCGTGTTGCGGTAGCGCTTCTTGCGATAAATGTTGATGAAGGTGTTGCGCATGATGGTGGCCAACCAGGCGTGGAAGTTGGTGCCCATCTCAAATTTGTCGCGATGGGTGAATGCCCGCATGGCAGTTTCCTGAATGAGGTCTTTGGCGTCTTCGCGATTGTTGGTCAACTTATAGGCCAAGCCCATGAGTTGATGTTGAAGGTTGTCAAACTGGCTGTTGAATTCTCTGATTCCCATTTTGTGCTTTGGTTTTGTTTGAGACCCCTGGAAGGAGTTTTACGCTTTCGCAAAACTCCTTCGCCGAGGTTCCAAATCGGTTTTAGAGAGTGTGTGGTTCTTATTCAGTCTTGCTGCCGTGTTAAAAGCGCGGCCATGGCCAGAATGAGCCATAAACCGATGAAAAAGACAGCAACTTCCATAAGTCAAAAAAATTCGCAGAAGCTGTTACAGCCTACTACGTGTGTTACAGGTCATGTGGTTTGCTCTAACATAGTGCCAAATTTCGTTCCTAAAAGCGGGGGCAGGTCGGGTTTTTTGCGTAAGTTATTGATATTCAGTGAGTTATGGAAGGAGATTTTTTTGGCACGGCGGTCTGTTTTTTTTTGACCTTCCCAAAATGAAAGGGTTTTTTGTCGTATTGGGGCATTTTGGGTTTGTTTATTAGAAATAAGGCTTGTATCTTTGCCCTCGCTTACAGGGTCGGGTGGCCGAGCGGTTAGGCAGAGGTCTGCAAAACCTCGTACGGCGGTTCGAATCCGCTCCCGACCTCCGGAGACAGAGGGGCTTGCACGGCAAGCCCCTTTCTTTTTACAGAATTTTCTTTGATGAAATTTGGTACGGTTCGCAAGAAATGGTTGTTGAGTTGGGTGCTGCCTGCGCTTTTGGTGGTTTTGTTCTTTTACATTCGCTATCAGTATCTCAAGCCCGGCTTAAAGCACGGTACGCAGGCGCCCGACTTCAGCGCTTTGAGCCTGCAGGGCGATACGCTGCGTTTGGCAGAGCTGAACAGCGACAAGTACGTACTGCTGTATTTTTGGGGTAGCTGGTGTAGTGTTTGCCGAAAGGAAAATCCCAAATGGATTCCCGTTTATGAGCGCTGGGCGGCTTCGGGGAAGTTTGAAATCGTGGGGATTGGGATAGAGCAGCAGGCCTCCCGCTGGCAGGCGGCCATCAAGCGGGATGCTCTGCCCTGGCCCCTTCAATTGGCCGATGGAGTGGGCTTGAATCTGGAGCCGGCATCTGTCAGCGATTTGTATGAAATCAAGAGCGTGCCCTCCAAGTATTTGCTGAAGCCCGGCGGCACCATCATCGCAGTAAACCCCTCTCCGCGGCAGGTGAATCGCCTGTTGGAGAAGTTTTTGGGAGAGTGAGAAGGGGCGTGCTGTGTGGATTTTTTTTATCTTTAGGAGGCGTAAAACCAAATTTTAGCTCAAGTCATGCCGGATTTGCAAGGCACTTGTCCTAACTGTGGAGGGCATCTTCGTCCTGAAGATGCGTTTTGTGGTCATTGCGGGCAGAAGGTTCCAAGGGGGATGCCGACTGTGGGCGAGTTGTTGAGTGAGTTTTTTTCCAACTTCCTCAATTTTGATTCCAAATTTTTCCGGACGCTCAGGGATGTTTTTGTTCCGGGCAAGCTTACTCAGCTCTTTTTTGCGGGCATTCGCAAGAGCTATTACGCGCCCTTCAGGTTGTTGATTTTTTCTTCCTTTCTCTTTTTTGCCACGTTCAGCCTGACGAAGTTTCACGAGGAAATTAAGAAGAGCATAGACCTGGGCTCAGTTACAAAGGAGTATGCCCAAAAGATGATTGCACTGGACAGGATTGACAGCACGGCTGTTTCCGTTTTGGAGGCGCTGCCGGAAGAAAAGCGGGCCGATGCCGGGCTGGTAATTGACAGCCTGAAGGCTTTTTTGAGCACCGATATAGACTCCATGCACTTTGCCTTTATGGGAGGGGAAAAGTGGTACTTTTCAACCCGGGATGTGCTTTTGCTCAGTCCGGAAGAGTTGGTGGACAAATATGGCATTACTGATTTTTGGGGCCGGATAGCCGTGCGGCAGATGTCTAAGACCATTCAAAACCCTTCAAACTTTGTCTTTACTTTGATTGGAAACATCTTTTGGTTGTTGTTGATGTTGATACCCGTGATGGCCTTGGTTTTGAAGGTGCTGTATTGGCGTCAGGGGAGGTACTATATCGAACATTTGGTGTTCCTGTTGCATCAACACTCCTTTTTCTTTATTTTCGGAACCATCATGCTGGGGCTGTTGAGCATTTTTCCTTCCCTGTTCCCTTGGGGAGTGGGCTTGGCAGCATGGTATTTTTTCCTTTCGATGCTGCGTTATTACGGGCAGGGGGTGTTGATGACTTTCGTCAAATGGGGCATCTTTTCGGTGCTGTATGTGGTTTTTGGATTTATGCTTTTTTCGGGGGTTATGGTTGTCAGTTTTATGGTCTTTTGAGCATAAACCCTTTGCCGGTAAAGGTGTTACATCACAGGGAAAAGGAGAAAGGGCGTTGCTTTGGCAGTTTTCCTGCTTTTATGCTGACAAATTGTCGCGTTTGCCTTCTCTGGCAAGCATATTGCGGGCCCTTTTCAGGGAAAGTTTTAACGAAAAAGAGAAAACCATGACTACGGATAAAAAGGAAGCTCTTCGGGAAGAAGAACAGGAGCAGCAATCCGTGGAATCTGCTGCTCAGGAAGAAACCTTGCCAACTGAAGATGCCCCTTCGAAGGAGGGCGGCTCAAAAAAAGATAAAGTGAGTAAACTCAAGAAGAAAAACGAAGAACTCCAACAGGAAGTGGAGGAGTTGAAAGATAAGTATCTGCGCCTTTTTGCGGAGTTTGACAACTACAAAAAGCGCATGTTGCGCGAGAAGATGGAGTTGTTGGAAACGGCTTCAAAAGACACCATTAAGGCCTTGCTGCCTGTTTTGGACGATTTTGACAGGGCTAAAGCTGCAGCCGGGGAGGAAAACAGCAAGGAACCTTTTAGCGAAGGAGTGGAGTTGGTGTATCAAAAATTGCACACCATCTTGCAGCAACTCGGACTGGAGCCCATGGAGTCCACCGGAAAAGATTTTGACCCTGACCACCATGAGGCCATTGCAGAAGTTCCTGCTCCTTCGGAGGAGCTGAAAGGCAAGGTCGTAGATACCGTCGAAAAAGGCTACAAACTGAAAGATCAGATCATCCGCCACGCCAAAGTAGTGGTGGGTAAATAAGAGCACTGAAGTATGGCAACGAAGCGCGATTACTACGAAATCCTGGGTGTTTCCAAGACGGCGACGCAGGTAGAGATCAAAAGGGCCTATCGCAAGGTGGCCATGAAATACCACCCCGACCGCAATCCGGGTGACAAAGAGGCCGAGCGAAAGTTTAAAGAAGCGGCCGAGGCTTATGAAGTGCTCAGCGATGAAGACAAGCGCGCTCGTTACGATCGCTATGGTCATGCCGGAGTAGGCGATCAGGGAGCCTGGGGCTCGGGGGGCATGACGATGGACGATATTTTTGAGCACTTCAGCGACATTTTTGGTGGCGGCAGCGCTTTTGAGAGCTTTTTTGGCGGTGGCGGAAGTAGAGCCCGCTCTGCGAGGGGCCAGCGTGGAGGCAATCTGAAGATCAAGGTGCCCCTCACCATGGAGGAAATGGCCCGTGGAGTAACCAAGAAAATCAAGATTAAAAAATACGTTACCTGCGATAGCTGCAAGGGCTCGGGGGCCAAAAATGCCGGAGCTGTACAGACTTGTACCACCTGCCGCGGTACGGGCTATGTGCGGCAAATCAGAGATACCTTCCTCGGCCAGATGCAAACGACTACGGCCTGCCCCACTTGCTCGGGCAGCGGCCAGGTCATCAGTGCGAAGTGCTCTAAATGCCGCGGCGAAGGCCGGGTGTATGCAGAAGACACAGTAACCATTGATATCCCTGCCGGCGTTACAGACGGCATTCAGTTGTCCATGAGCGGCGCAGGCAATGCCGGGAAACAGGGCGGTCGCTCGGGCGACTTGCTCATTACCATCGAAGAAAAGCCGCATCCCTTCCTGCATCGCGACGGCCAAAACCTGGTCTATGAGCTCTACCTCAACTTCGCCGATGCAGCCCTCGGCACTTCGGTAGAAGTGCCCACCATAGACGGAAAAGTCAGAATCAAAATACCGGCCGGCACGCAAAGCGGCAAGATCTTTCGCCTCAAGGGCAAAGGCCTGCCCTCCCTGCAATCTTACGGCCAAACGGGCGATCAGCTCGTTCACGTAACCGTCTGGACACCCAAAAAACTCACCGCCGAGGAACAGGAACTGCTCGAGCGCATGCGCAAATTGCCCAACTTCCAACCCGATCCCGGAAAATCGGAAGGCAGCTTCTTTAAGCGGATGAAAGAGATGTTTAGCAGGTGATATGCTCTAAACAGATTCCCATGAAGCAGTTATTCTTCCTAAGTTGGGCCGCTATCTTCCTCTTGTATAGCTGTGGCGAAACGCCCTACTATGCCGAATACCGGAGTTTGCCCGACAGCGGCTGGACCTATGCCGACAGCATCCCCTTCTCCTTTGAAGTGAAAGATACCTCCAAAGCCTACGACCTCTTACTCCGCCTGGACCACAGCCCTGATTTTCCTTACAGCAACTTTTACGTGCAGATTCACACCCGCTATCCCGATGGCAAAAGCCTGAAGCAAGTCCTCTCCTTAGAGCTGGCCGCCAAATCAGGCCTGTGGTTTGGCCGCTGCAACCGCAAACGCTGCTCGCTCAGCCTGCCCCTGCAAGAGCAGGTACACTTCAACCAAACCGGCACCTATCACATCACCCTTGAGCAGTACAGCAGAAAGGATACCCTGACGGGAGTCTTTGGTGTAGGCCTGGAGCTGTGGGAGAGGGAAGAGCAGGATTCCCGAAATTAGAGCGAATTTCAGGAATTTATTCCTGAAATTCGCTCTAATTTCGGGAATAAGTCTTATCTTTGGCACAAATAAGATGCCATGATTCCCCGTTTTTTACACGAGCAGGTCAAAGAGACGCTTCTCAGGCGCGATAAAATTGTCGTGGTTTATGGCCCGAGGCAGGTGGGCAAAACGACTTTAATTAAAGGCGTTTTGGAGGAATTGCCTTTTAAGTCGCTCTACGTGGATGCCGATTTTGCCAACATCAGAGAGGTGTTTTCGAGCAGGGATCTGTCGGCCATGCAGGAGGTGATTGGGCGGCACGAACTGCTTTTTCTGGACGAAGCCCAAAACATTCGGGATGTGGGCGTGGCTTTAAAGCTCTTGCACGACCATTTGCCGTCTTTGAAGATCATCGCCAGCGGCTCTTCTTCCTTTGAATTGGCGAACAAAATCAGCGAGCCTCTCACGGGGCGCACGAAAACCTATTTTCTCTATCCGGTCTCTATGGGCGAACTCGCTCTGCTACATACGCCTTTTGAACTGAAGCAGCAGCTTTCAAAATATCTGACTTACGGCATGTATCCCGAAGTGTTGATGCTGGAAGGGCGGCAGGAAAAAATAGCTCATTTGAAGGAACTTTCTTCCGCTTATTTATACAAAGATGTGTTGCAACTGGCCAGCATCAAACATTCCGATAAGATTTATAAGTTGCTTCAATTGCTGGCTTATCAGACGGGGTCTCTGGTCTCTTTGGAAGAAGTTGGCAAGAGCCTCGGCATGGACAGAAAAACGGTAGAGCACTACATTGACTTGCTGGAAAAATCCTTCATCATCTTTCGCCTCTCGGCTTACAGCCGGAATTTGCGGAAAGAGATCAGCAAGCGCTCCAAGATTTACTTTTACGATCTTGGCATTCGGAATGCCCTTTTAGATAACTTCAACGAGCCGGAGCTCCGGCAGGACATCGGGGCCATGTGGGAGAATTTCCTGATTGTGGAGCGCTTCAAAAAAAGGCATTACAGCCAAGCCTACGGAAAGTCTTATTTTTGGCGGACGTACTCGGGCGCAGAGCTGGACTATGTGGAAGAGTACGACGGCCAACTCCACGGCTACGAATTCAAGTGGAAGAAGCGCAGGAAGCGCCTTCCGAAAAGCTGGCTGGAGGGATATGCGGGAGCGACTTACCAGCTGATAGACAGAGATAATTTTTTAGATTTTGTACTGTGATTAAAAATACGCTTTCGCAAAACATCACCCTGCTTTGGGGCCTGCTCGCGGTCTTGTCGCTGTGTGCAGCGCTCAGCGCCTG
>JALVES010000221.1 GCA_027030635.1 Saprospiraceae bacterium
ATGATTTCTTCTTCGGCTTTAGTGAGCAGTTTTTTCTTCATAATCTTGCGATTTTTTGGGGCCTGAGAGCCCCGTTTTGAGTGTCTAACGCCGCAAAGATAACTAAAATTTTAGTTATTCAACTATCTTTTTCGATTTTTTTTGAGGAGAGGGGGTTTTGGGGGTGGTTTTGAGGGCGTTTTGGGGTGGAAATGTGTTTGCACTGTTTGCTACAGACATGTCATGTCTTATAGACATGACATGTCTCGCGCGCGCGCGTCTGCGCCCGCCCACACGCGCGCGCGAGGCCCCACCCAAAAAAAATGCCCCAATGCTTGCCCATTTCAAAAAAAATTCCTTATCTTTGCCCCGCAAGTGCATGCGCTGTCTTTCCACAAAACGCGTGAAGCATGAAAAAGCGAACTTCGTGGAAAGACCATTTCTACTTTACCCGTTCAGAGCGATACGGCAGTTGGGTGTTGGCCCTGCTGCTGGCGCTCTCCTTCCTTTTGCCCAAGTCCGGTTGGTTGAATCCTGCGCCTGAAGTGAGTTTGGAGCACTTGGATGAGGCCGTGCTGGCTTATCGGGCTTCCAACGCTCTCTCTGCGGAGGAGCAGCCATGGGGGGCAGAGCATCCTTCCTCTTCGCAAGCAGACGAGCTGCCGGGTGCTGCTCGGCCTGAGGCTGGCCGGGCAGGGCAGTCCCGACTGAAAAAGGGATTCACGTTTGATCCAAACACGGTTGCTGAAGATGAGCTTTTTGAGCTGGGATTCTCCCGCTCCCTTGCGCGAACCTTCCTGCGCTATCGCAACAGCGGCGCCCGCTTCTACAAGCCGGCGGACCTGCTGCGGGTCTATGGCATGAGCGAGGCGTTTTTTAGCGAGTTGGAACCCTACATTCGCATAAACTCTGTGAAGGGCACTCAACGCCGGGAGACTCAAGCTCAATCTCAACCCCGACTTCCGGCGGAGGCGTCTGCCGCTCCTGCGTTTGCGGAAGCGAAGATGGGCGGAAAACAATCCTCACACACAGTGCCTGTTTCCATAGACATCAACACTGCCGACAGGCAGCAGTGGGAAGCCCTGCCCGGCATCGGGCCTTATTATGCCGGAAAGATTTTGCGCTTTCGCAAGGCGCTCGGAGGCTTTTGCAGCCTGGCTCAGGTGGGCGATACGAGGGCTTTGCCGGATTCAGTTTTTCAGAAAATTCAGCCTTTTTTGAAGTTGGAGACCCCGCCGAGGAAGTTGGATCTCGCTGCGGCTACGGCAGAGGAACTTGCTGCTCACCCCTACATCTCGCGCAGGCAGGCGGAGGTGCTCGTGAAGTACCGCGAGTGGCATGGCGATTTTCATAAAGCAGAAGACCTGTTGAAAACTGGCGTGTTCGATGCTGAAGCCGTAGAGCGGCTCAAACCCTATCTGGCCTTTCAAGCGCTTTGAGCCATGCACTTTTGGAGAGCTGTGCCTTTTTTGCGCCCCCTTGCGGGACTGATGGCGGGGATGCTGGTCGGAGCTGCGAACCCTGCGTTTTGGTCATCTCGTATTGTGTTTGCCGTCTTATTGCTCTTACTCCTACTTGGTTTCTCACTGTTGCGGCAAAGCGTTTATCGCAAACGCTGGCAATTTGGCATTTGGGTGTTGACTTTTTTCTTTGTGATGGGCGCCTGGCATCGGGCTGTTTATCCTGCGTACATGAAATCTGATTTCGTGGGCAATCTCTCTTTGCGTGATGGAGATTTGTTGTTGGCAGAGGCACTGGAATGGCCTCATTCAACTCAATCGGAGCGTAGCTTGAAAGTTCTTTGTCGGGTTGTGAAGGCAGGGGGACAGGCATGTAGCGGCTTGTTTTTGGCATACCTTCCGAAGAGCGACAGCCTTTTGAATGTGCGGGCGGGGAGCCTGCTGCTTTTGCCGGCCCGCCTGCGCGAAATTCCGCCTCCGAGGAATCCCTTTGCCTTTGATTACAGGGCTTATATGGCCAATAAGCAAGTGTATCATCAGGTTTTTGCCCGCAGTGGTGAATGTACTGTTTTGGGTGTGGTGCGGCGCCCCTGGTATGCAGTCCTGGCTTTTCGGCAAAAATTGCTGGGAGTTTTGAAAAAATACCTGCATAGGGAGGAGGCCCTGGCCGTGGTTTCTGCTATGGTGCTGGGGGAGCGGGCGTATATGTCTGCCGAATTGAAGGAGAGTTATGCCCGCAGCGGCGCCATGCATGTGCTGGCCGTTTCGGGCTTGCACATGGGGTTGATTTATTTTTTTATGTTGTGGTTGTTTGACCGCCTGGGGCCGCGCATACGGCAGTACAAGGGCTTGCGCTTTTTGGCCGGCATGATGGGGCTTTGGGGCTTCGCTTTGCTGACCGGAGCCAGCCCTTCCGTCTTGCGGGCAGCTACGCTTTTTTCCTTCATTCTGGCCGGGAAGTGGATTCAGGAATCTCCGAATACCTTTAATTCCCTCGCGGCTTCAGCTTTTTGTTTGTTGTGGTACAACCCCCTTTGGCTGAGCGATCTTTCCTTTCAACTCTCCTACATGGCTATTCTTGGGATTCTGCTGTTGCGTAGAGATTTATTCTTGCTCTGGCTGCCTCGCAATACCGCTTTGCTGGCAGGCTGGAAGCTGACTTCCGTTTCGGTGGCGGCGCAGCTCAGTACGGCGCCTCTTGGCATGTATTATTTTCATCGCTTTTCCAATGGCTTTTGGCTGAGCAGTTTGGTGGTTATTCCTGTCGCACCGGTTATTTTGTTGTGTTCTTTGTTGTTATTTCTGTGCGATGCCTTTGTGCCTGTATTGGCACCCTGGTTGGGGCGCGGATTGGAATTGCTCGTATTGGCAATCAATGGTTTTTTGAAATTTCTTTCGCATTTGCCTATGCAGAGTGTAGAGGGTATTTTCTTAGAAGAAGTGCAACTTTTTTGCCTGTATGTTTCATTGCTGTTCTTTGTTTTGTTTTTGAAGTTGCGGGTGGGTAGGTACTTCCTTTTGACTTTGACTTTTCTTCTTGTTGTGCAGG
>JALVES010000222.1 GCA_027030635.1 Saprospiraceae bacterium
AGTTGGGCGGGTAGTTGGGCGGGCTTCAGCCCGCCAATCAGTACCGCGGGCTTCAGCCCGCGTCTGCTTCTGCTTCAGCCCGCGTATGTTTCAGCCAAAAATCGTTATCTTTGCATGGCAGCGAGGAAAAAATGGGCCTTTTTCGTCCATTTGTGGAATGGAATTGCAGTTTGAGCGTTTTTATCGTTGCACTTTTAACACCAGGGATATGAAATACTTTTTTACACTTTTGGCATCTGCACTCAGTTTGTCGCTGATGGCGCAAATTACTTTGACGACGGAAAACTTCCCTCAGGCGGGAGATACGCTTTTCCTTGCGGTGGACAATGCCCCGACGGTAACGCTAACCGGCCCGGGAGGGCCTTATGAGTGGGATTTTACCACTTTACAGGCGCCTTTTACCACAGAGGTTGTCTATCGGCCGGCCAGTGAAGGCAGTGCTTATGACCAACTGCCGGATGCCGATATGGTGGTAACTTTGCCCGCAGGGGGCGAAGCCTATTACAGTGTGGAAAACGACGAGTTGCTCAACATCGCCCTGAACGGAACCGCACCCGGCGGCTTGGGGTTTGACCTGCTGATGCGCTTAGACCCGCCTCTCGTAGAGCGCAAAGCGCCTGTTCAGTTTGGCTTTTCCCTCATCCAAGAGTCTTCTGTCAGCTCAGCCGTGTCTTCGGAGGCGCTGCCTCAGGAAATTCTGGACCAATTGCCCATCACGCCCGACTCGCTTCGCCTGCGCATGACGGACCAGCGCACGGAATTTGCCGATGCCTATGGCACCATGGATATCCCCGGCGGCAGCTTCGACGTGCTGCGCATCAAGCGCTTTGAAATCCGTGAATTTCACGTAGATGCCTACCTCTCTTTTACGGGCTGGACGGAAATAACAGACCTGGTTGGCAATCTGGAGCCGGACTCTACCCTGCAATACATCTTCCTCAGCAATGAAGCCAAAGAACCCATCGCTGAGGTTACCGCAGACCCCGTGACGGAAGAGGTGCAGAGCGTTACCTTCAAATCCATCGCAACGGGGCCGGTGCCCACGACCATTGTGCCGGTTGGCAGCCCTCTGGTGTTGGCTTATCCCAATCCCGCCATTTTTGATGTGCGCTTTGAGTTTATTAATCTCAAGCCGGGCGTTTATCACTTGGAGATTTACAACTTGCTGGGGGTGAAAATCCGTGATGAGGAGTACCGCATTAAAAGCGGCAACCAGGTGGAAAAAATGGATGTGTCGGATTTGAGAAAGGGAACTTATTTGTATTCGCTAAGAGGCCCTGACGGAAAGGCCATCACCACCAAGCGCCTGATCATCATCAGACCGTAGTCATGGATTGGGCTCTGAGGCCCAATCCCAAATGTTTCTATGGACATCTACCGGAAAAAATCCCGTTGGAAGTTGTACCTCGCCATAGTGGGCCTGCTCATCGTGTTGCTGTCGGCCTACTACACCCAAAATCTCACCAGGCGCCTGGCCGAGGAAGAGCACAAAAAAATAGAGCTTTGGTTTCGGGCTCAGGAATCCCTGGTCAAGCCTATAGACGAGGCCTGCCTGGCCTGTGAGGACTTTACGCTCGAAACGGAAATACTTCAATCCAATACCACCCTCCCGCTCATTCTGGTCAGTGAAACGGGGGAAATTCTCTCTGCCCTGAACTTTGGCGAAAAGAGGGATACGGATCAGGTCTTTCTCGAAAAAGAGCTGAAAAAGCTCCAAAGCCAGGGCGCCAAACCCATCGAAGGCTACGGGCAGAAGGTCTATTACAAAAACTCCCGCCTGCTTTCCGAAATCCGCTATCTGCCTTTGGTGCAACTGCTGCTCATCGGCCTTTTTGTCTTTGTGGGTTACCTCGGCTTCAGCAGCGCCCGCAAGGCCGAACAAAACCGCGTCTGGGTGGGCATGGCCAAAGAAACCGCCCACCAAATCGGCACGCCGCTTTCGGCCATCTTCGGCTGGCTGGAATACCTCAAAGAGATGAATCCCGACGATGAAGAGCTGCAAATGGTGGTGCAAGAGCTCAGCAAGGATGCCGACAAACTGCACACCGTGGCCGAACGCTTCTCCAAAATCGGCGCCCGCCCCGAGCTGCATCCGCATGGAGTTTATGAGCTGATCGAAAAAGTGGGCTCCTACATAGGCGAACGCGCCCCCGCCGGCGTGCAACTCCACTTCCCCTCCGCCAAAGATGCCAAAGAAGACCTCCGGGCCATGCTCAACCCGCCCCTGTTTGAATGGGTGCTCGAAAACCTGCTTCGCAATGCCATTGACGCCATGAAAGGCAAAGGTGAGATTGAAATGCAGGTAGAAAGAAATCGCGACAAAGTCATCTTTACCATCAGCGATACCGGCAAAGGCATGACCGCCGATGAAGTGAAATACGTCTTCAAACCCGGCTTCTCCACCAAAGACCGCGGCTGGGGCCTGGGCCTCTCCCTCGCCCGCCGTATCATCGAGCAATACCACCACGGACGCATCTACGTGAAACACTCAGAACCAGGCAAGGGCACAACCTTTGCCATCGAACTGCCCGTAGCGCCGGAAGAATTATGAAGCATTGTGTAGTTTTGTTGTTTTTGACCTGTTTTGCCCTCGCCCTCCACGCGCAGGAGCAACTTCTGGTCTTGGACGAAGAAGGCGCCCCCCTGCCCGGGGTGTCGGTCTATACCTCTGATTTGGACTTCGCTGCAACCACCGATTTGCGCGGCTTGGCTTCTCTTGCAGGCTGGAATAAAACGGACAGCCTGCTGCTTTCCTTTCTCGGGTATCAGCCGCTGGGGCTGTCTCCCCTGGAGCTGGAGGAGCTTGACTTCGTCGTTTGCCTGAGTCCGCTTCCGCAAAATCTGGAGGCCGTGCTCGTCATTGGCCGCCGGGGCGCTTTGGCCGGCGATGTGCTTTCTTCGGTGGAAATCTTACCGATGGAAAACCTGCTCTTCAGCCAGGCACAAAACGTGCCGGATGCCTTGGAAAAGGAGTCCGGTCTC
>JALVES010000223.1 GCA_027030635.1 Saprospiraceae bacterium
CATTTGTCACGTTCGTTACGTTCATCACGCTCATCGTCAGAATCACAGATTACACAGATTACACAGATTACACAGATTGATACAGATTTTTCAGTTCCCGACAACCGACAACGGATAACGGACAACGGACAACAGATAACAGACAACCGACAACCGCTTTCACCCCTTCTTCAAAATCTCAATTTTATCCTGCAGGAAGCGTATTTCCAGAGAATCCGCTCGCGCCAGCCAGTCGAGGAAATCGCCTCCGAGGAAATCGCGGCGCCAGCCGGTGGAGAGGATGGGCGCTTTGTAGGTGATGTCTTCTTTTAAAGCGCGGATGATGTGCCGCGGCATGGCAAGAGCCGGAGAGATGCCGGCTGCCTGGCACTTGAATTGCACGAGGAGGTAGAGCAACTCCAGCACCAGCTCATAGCGGGGGTGGGCAGAAGTTGAGCGGGGAATCTCAGACAGCAGTTGCTTCTCTTCTTCCGTGATGGGCCTGGAGGCCATTTCGCGAAACATGCGGCCGTACTTTTTGAGCACCGACTGCGGCAAACGACGATTTTGGGCCAGCGCATCCCCCCCCGAACGCATGGCCTTCACCAAATCGGGAATGTTTTTCTTGGAAAGCACCATCTCTCGAGAGTAATTCTTTCGCCTCGCCTCTTTATCCCGCCAGCGGAGAAGGCGCATCAGGAAAAGGCGGTCTTTCTGCCCGTAGCGCCGCATCAAATTGGAGTTGAGAATCTCTTTATTGGGGTCCACTTCGTACATCTCGGCCGATTCATAGACCTTAAACTCCTGCTGCGCCCACGCCAATCTGCCGGCTTTTCTCAACTTCTCGTCCAGCTTAGCCCAGAGGTCGCGCAGATAGATCACGTCGTCTAAGGCATAGCGCAGCTGCTGCTCCTGCATGGGCCGGGCCTGCCAGTCCGTAACCGAATAACTCTTGTTGAGATGCACGCCCAACTCAGTACGCAACAGCTTGTCGAAGCCCACCGGATAGGCATAGCCCACAAAACCGGCGGCCACCTGAGTGTCAAAGACGTTGCGAGGCGTCAGACCACTCTTGCGAAAAAACAGGCGATAGTCGTTCTCCCCCGAATGGGTGATCTTCATGATGTCGGGCGAAGCCAGCAAGCTCTCAAAAGGGCTGAGGTCTTTAACGGCCAAAGGGTCTATCAAAAACAAACCTTCGGGAGAGCTGACCTGAATCAAACACAATAATGTGTGATAGCGCCGCTCACCGATAAACTCCGTATCAAACCCCATCCAGGGCACGCGACGATGTCTTTCGACAAAATCTCGAAGAGCTTTAGGGTTTTTTATAAAGGTGTATCTGTACATATCCGTTCATGGTGCATTCCCGCGTCCCACTTCTGTGCCAACAGAGATTTCATTTGCCGAAAGGCTTTCTGATCTCTCTCAAAATCAACACCGGAGACATCCAAAACCAGCACAGGGCTCTCTGTGTGCCTGCGAAGGTACTCCATATAAACGTCCTGGATGGAGGAAAGATATGTTTCTTCAATGTTTTTTTCATAAACCCGACCTCTTTGTCGAATTTGTGACATCAATTCCTCCACAGGGCGATACAAATAAACAATCAAATCGGGTTGGGCAAAAGAATCGTTTAGCACTTCGAACAACCTGCGAAAGAGGCGAAACTCTTCATCGGAGAGGTTGTTTCGGGCAAAAAGCATCGTTTTTACAAAAAGATAGTCCGAGATTAGCAGTTTGTCAAAAAGCTGCACCTGGCGGAGTTCTTCCTGCAATTGTTTATGGCGCTCCGTCATAAAAAACAGTTCTACCGGAAAAGCGTATCGCTCGGGCTGTTCGTAAAAATTAGCCAGAAAGGGGTTGTCGGCAAACTGCTCCAGGATCAGGCGGGCGCCCAAATCGCGCTCCAACATGCGGCAAAAAGTCGTCTTCCCCACGCCGATGTTTCCCTCTACGGCGATATAGCGATATGGCAGAATCTGTTCTTGCCCGGCTTTTTGTTCACCGGCAAAGGGGCGCACAGCTTTATCGTCTTTGCAGCGTTGAAACAATTCTTCCACAGTGGCTCCGAAAACCGGATGCTGCAATCCGGGCGCTATATCGAGCAAGGGTTTCAGAACAAAATGCCGTTGATGCAAACTCGCATGAGGAATTTGCAAATCGCTCTCGCTCATCACCAGGTCGTCGTAAAAGAGAATATCAATGTCAATGAGACGCGGAGCCCCCAACTGCTTGGTCTCGCGCCCCAATTTGCGTTCGAGTTCCTGAGAAGCGTTGAGCAACTCGCGGGGGGAGAGCGTCGTTTGCACTTCAAGTACTTTGTTGAGATAAGGAGGGTGGCCGGGCGGCACACCCCAGGGTTCCGTCTCATAAGTTTGAGAGCGCTTGCTGATGTGGCCGATTTTCCTTTCAATGCCCCGTTCGGCAGCCAGCAGGCAGGCCTCGCGGTCGCCGAGATTGCTGCCGAGAATCAAGTAAGCGGTGTGTGTGTCCTCCATAGTTTCTATCCCAGCTTTCTGCGTTTCGCCTCTTTTTGAATCAGGGCCAACTCTCGGCTCATATCACCCGTAACAGAAGTGTTTTCCTCGGCCCGGCGCACGAGATACGGCAACACATCTCTGACAGGCCCGTAAGGCACATACTTGGCGACGTTGTATCCGGCTTGCGCCAAATTGAAGGTCAGGTGGTCGCTCATGCCGTAGAGTTGGCAAAAGTTCAGATGGGGGTGATTTTTTACAATGCCCTTTTCGGCAATGAGCTCGGCCTGCAGGCGGTTGCTCTCTTCGTTGTGAGAGGCATTCGCCGAAGCCATTTCTGCATAGTGCTCTACGCAAAAAGTCAATGCTTCGTTGTAATCCCTGTCTGTAGCTTCTTTGTTGGGATGGATGGGAGAAGGATAACCGAGACGCTTAGCCCGTTCGCGTTCCTTGTCCATATAAGCGCCCCGCACCAGTTTGGCGCCAAGGATGTAACCCTCTTGTTGAGCTCGTTCAAAAGATTCTTTGAGGTAGTCCAACTGATCCGTGCGATAAAGCTGGAAGGTATTGTACACGACGGCCCGCTCTCTGTTGTATTTTGACATCATTTTGTTAACCAGCATGTTGATGGTATCCTGGTACCAGCTTTCCTCGGCGTCAAAAAACACGGCCACGCCCTGTTCGGCGGCCATGTTGCATATCGTATCCAGGCGTTTTTCCACGGCAGCCAGTTCTGCGCGCAGGGCTTCGTCTTCGGGCTCGCGTCCCTGCACTTTTTCCAACAGCTCGTTGCGGGCCAGGCCGGAGATTTTACTGCTTACCACCGGCACACTTTCGTGCGAAGCCGCAAATTTCAGGGCGCGCACTGTTTCGCGCATGGTTTTCTCAAATTCCTCTTCCGTTTCTTTGCCCTCGGCTCCGTAATCGAGAATGGTCTGCACCTGATACCTGTAAAGCCGTTCGATGGTACGGGAGGTTTCTTCCAGGCTCGTGCCTCCGCAAAACTGGCGGAATACGGTATTTTTTATGAGCCTTTCGGCAAATGGCACCCGCAGACGCACGGCCCACACAGCCAGGGTTGCACCCAGCGCAACGAGCCAGGGTTTGTTCATCATCCGAAACAGCCAGAGCGCTCTGCGCAAATCGGCATCGCTCTTGTACTTGAATGCGATTTCGGTATTGGAAAAGTCGGGCAGGATAAGACGACCATTTTGGCGGTCGGGAAACTGTGCTACGGCTTCCTCAATGAGTTTTCCCAATTCTTCCCGTTTGGGATCGACGGGTTTACCTTCGTCTTTCATTGTTTTGGCTTGTCAGTTAGTCGAATGATGCAGAGCTTAAGACCTACATCACAGTTCTTACCGTAGCCCAAATATACGACCTTTTGACCAAATGCGCCAGGACGCATCAGCCTGCAGTTCCAGCATCCGCAAACCATTGAGCACGCGGGCCCCGGCCAGGCGCCCGCGCGCGAGAAAACGGGTCTCCGCAGGCCGGTAAATCAGGTCATACAGCAGATGCTGTGGCCCCAAAGCCTCATAAGGAATGGGCGGCAGGCCCTCCTCCAAAGGATGCATACCAAGCGGAGTGGTGTTGACAATAAGCGGTATCTCCCGCAAAAGTTCCGGCTCCAGAGCCTCGTAAGTCAACACCTGCTCCCCGCTTTCGCCCCCGGCCTCAGCCTGCTCAGATGAGAAAAGCGCAGACACTCCCCGACCGCTGCCCGAAGACTCAGCCTCCCCTCCCCTCGCCCGACGCGACACTTTTGCATAGTGTACCCCCATTTGCCGCAAGGCAAAACAAACCGCCCGCGATGCCCCCCCCGTCCCCAAAACCAAAGCCCGCTCAGGGCGAAAATCCGGAAAGCGCTCCTCCAAAGCTGCCCTGAAACCATAGGCATCGGTATTGTAGCCCGTCAAACGCCCGCCGGCGCGGATGTCCACCACATTCACAGCCCCTATGGCCCGCGCCTCTTCCGAAAGCTCGTCCAAAAAAGGAAGCACAGCCCGCTTATACGGAATCGTAACATTAAAGCCCCACAACTGCGGTTGCGCCTTTAAGAGCGCGGGCAATTCTTCTATGGTTTCCAAAGGGAACAAGCCATATTGCAAATGCGTCAAGCCCAAAGCCTCCCACTTGCGCTGAAAATACGCAGGCGAAAAAGAATGGCTCAATGGCCGCCCGATGAGGCCGAGGATTGGGGTGCTGGGCATTTTAAGTGGTTTTTATGTTTTAAATTGCATGGACGCGGGCTAAACGCTAAACTGGTTGTACGGACGCGGGCTGAAGCCCGCGGTACTGATTGGCGGGCTGAAGCCCGCCCAACTAAACTAAACTAAACGCTAAACACTAAACACTAAACACTCAACTATCAACCCCCAACTTCCCCACTCCCCATACCAACAACACGCCCAACAACATAGCCCCAATCCCCCACCACAGCATGGGGTCGCCGTCGAAATATGCGGGCAAGACGGGTTTGCTGAGGAGGGGCACTTCTTCGCCCCGGCTGTTGATGCGGGTGGAGAGGATTTGCTGCCAGGGCCATATTTTGTAGAGCGAGCCCAGCATGAATCCCGCGAGCAGGGCGTACATCTGCTGATGCCAGTGGTGCAGCAGGTAGGAAAGCAAATGGGAAAAAAGCACCAGACCCGTCAACATGCCAAACCCGAAAACGGCGAGCACCTGGAAAGCCTGCCATCCGGGGCTGCTGAGAAAGTCCTTTACCGTGGGCAACACATAACTGTACATGCCCAGCAACAGCAGAATGAAACTGCCCGAAATGCCCGGCAGCATCAAGGCCGATACGGCCAGAGCACCGGAGAGGAAAACAAACCAAAGCGCCTCCTTGCCGGAAGAGGGCGTGGCCATGACGATGCCCAAAGCCACCGAAGCACCGAAAACCAAAAAGAGCAGTTGCCGCAGGCCAAAGGACGACTTGCTGCCCACGTAAACCACCGAAGCCAAAATCAAACCAAAGAAAAAAGACCAAAGCGGAATCGGATAATGCTCCAACAAATAAGAAATGCCAAAGACTCCCGCCACCACGCCAACCGACATGCCGGCCAAAAGAGTGAAGAGAAAACCGCCGTCTATCCGCTTCCAAATGCCCTGAAAACCCTCCTGCCTCCAGGCCTTCCACAGGCCCGCGTCAAAGCCCTTGATGGCATCTATGAGGCGATCGTAAATGCCGGTGATAAAGGCAATGGTACCTCCCGACACGCCGGGAACGACCTCGGCCATGCCCATGGCAGCTCCTTTGAGGAGCAGCGAAACAGCTGTTTTTTTACTCATAAAAAAGAAGTCAAAAAGCTATAAAAACAAAGCCAACAAAAAAGTGAGCACAGTAGCTATAAATCCCAACATAAAGATGTTGTAAGAAATGTTGAGATAGTTGTATTTTTTCTGCAAAACCAGGCCCAGGTTGTAAAGGTCGCGCACCAGATTGGCATAGAGCAGCTCCCCGCTTTGAAACATTTCATCCACAGCCTGTTCGTAATCCTCTATGGGGCGGGCGACAAACTTGCCGAAAAAAACCAGGTTTTTCTTGTAGTCCTCCATCTCAGGCATTTGCCGAAAGGCAGTTACTTTCGGGCGTGCAGAGAGCACGGCAAAGATCAGGGAAGTCAGCCCCGTAATGAGGAAGATGACTACCGGCATGAGGATTTCGGGCTGGCTTTCAGTGATGTTTTTGTAGGAGATGATGGAGATGAGCACACTGATCAGGATGGCGTTTACACTGATCATGATGTGGGCTTTGTTGTCGGCAATGGAGCTGAGGTTGATGTGGTTGCGATAGTTGGCCCTGAAAAAAGTCTGGATGCCCGAGGAGGGAATTTTGCGCTCAATTTTCTGAAACTTGCGCAGCGCTTCAGGTTCAGCTCGGGCGCCTTTGCGCAATTCGCGTTTGAGCCAGAGCAGGTGTTTGGCCAACAGCGGCTCGTATTTCAATTTGGCGAAAGCCGTATAATAACGCAAATTCTCCAAATTGCGATACAATTGTTCTTTTTCGGCAGCTACATCAACTTCCTCGCCACTGAGCAGCGTTTTTTCGAGCAGGCGGTAGGGCCATTCTTCGGGCAGCTCCGGGCCAAAGCGGGCGGCGAGATAGCCGTCGGTCAGGACTCTTTGCGTTTTGTCTTCCACAGAGCGCCCCCTGAGCGAGGCATGGAAATGGCGCAGCAAATCCAGCGTTTGACTTTGCACCTCCTCCGGGCAGGCGGCTTCTTCCAGCAAGAGCTGCAAGTCGGCGAGGCGGCGGGGTGTGGGAGGGGCTTTCGCCAAATCCGAAAAATCCGAAGCGGTCGGCATTTGCAACAACCAGCCGGCCAAAAGCACGGCTGTCAGTTCGGCATCGCTCAGGGCCTCGCCCCGGCCAATTTCCTCCATGCGCGAAACACTGCGGCGGGCCAGGGCAAAATTGCGATATACCCTGCGCGCATCCGCATGGCGATTGAAAGCCTCAAGCGCCCGTGCTTCCACGCTCTTCAACAAGGCATCAAAACCGGCCTGCTCATCAGCTATATGGCTAAATTCCATGGACATCTGTTTTCAAGGCGAAAGTTACAACTTTTCGAGAAACCCCCTCCATTTCGTTTTTTTTCCTTACCTTTGGGCAAATTCCGCGCCTGGCACAGGTGCAGGACACTCTCAGAAGGGAATGTGGGGCTACTTTCTAAACCTTAAAACACAACATCATGTCTATAGATTTCAACAGCCTCCTTCAGGGGCAACTCTCAGACGACCTCATTGAACAATTCAGCCAACAACTGGGTGGCGTAGAGAAGGAAAAGACAGCTACGGCAGCCACGGCCATAGTTTCCACACTAACTGCCGCTTTGGCGCGCAATGCTTCCAAGCCCGAAGGGGCCGAGGCACTTGCCAATGCCTTAGAGCGCGACCACGACGGCAGTGTGTTGGACAATATCATGGACTTCATCGGTGGCCATAAGGAGCCCGAGCCTGCACAGAGCAAAGCCTTAGACGGCATGGGCATCCTCAATCACTTGCTCGGCAACAAGCAGAATACCGCCGTTTCCATGATCAGCCAACTCAGCGGCCTGGGCGGCGAGCAGACCAACAGCCTTATGAGCATGCTCGCACCCGTAGTCATGGGCGCCCTCGGCCGCCAAAAGCGCCAACAGGGCCTCGATGTAGGCGGGCTGGTCTCCCTGCTCTCCGGCGGCGTGTCGCAAAGCAAATCGCAAAACCCCATGCTCAACATGGCCATGAGCTTCCTCGACAGCGATGGCGACGGCAGCATCATGGACGACATCGGCGGCATGGGCGTAAACCTCCTCAAAGGCTTTTTTGGTAAAAAATAAATCCTTCTTACATGAAGACAGCAGCCCTCAGAGCTGCTGTCTTCTCATTTACACCTATGACGTTCCAAGAACTCGGCTTACACGATCAAATCCTGGAAGCCATCTCCTACATGGGCTTTAAAGAGGCCACGCCCGTTCAAGAACAAGCCATTCCCCTTATTCTTCAGAAAAAAGACCTCATCGCCTGCGCCCAAACGGGCACGGGAAAAACCGCGGCCTTTATGCTGCCCATCCTGCAGGCCCTTACGGAAACGCCTCACGCAGGCAAAACCCGGGCCCTCGTCATCGTGCCCACGCGCGAACTGGCCCTGCAGATAGACCAGCAAATCCAGGGTTTTTCCTACTTCCTCGACGTACATTCCTTCGCCCTTTACGGCGGCGGCGACGGCGACGACTGGGTGCAACAGAAAAAAGCGCTCCAAAGCGGGGCCGACATCATCGTAGCCACGCCCGGAAAGCTGCTTTCACACCTCACCCTCGGCGGCTATGCAGATTTCAGCCGGGTCGAATACCTCATCCTCGACGAGGCCGACCGCATGTTAGACATCGGCTTTCACGACGACATCATGAAGATCATCAGCTACCTGCCCAAAGAGCGGCAGAGCCTGATGTTTAGCGCCACCATGCCGCCAAAGATTCGCAAATTTGCCAAAGAAATCCTGCATCAGCCGGCGGAAATTACCTTCGCCCTTTCCAAGCCCGCCGAAGGTGTGGAGCAGGGCGTTTTCCCCGTTTATGGCAACCAAAAAATAGCGCTGCTGCGCAAGCTGCTCGGAGGTAAGAACAACCCCTACCAAACGGTGCTGGTCTTCACCTCCACCAAGCGCATGGTCAGCGAAATTGTGCGCAACCTCAAGGGACGCGGCTATGCCGTGGAAGGCATCTCCTCCAACCTCCGGCAAAGCGAGCGCGAAGAAGTGCTCAACCGCTTCCGCGCCCGCAAGACAAGAGTGCTGGTCGCCACCGATGTGCTCAGTCGGGGTATAGACATCAAAGACATCCATCTGGTCATCAACTTCGATGTGCCGCAGGATGCCGAAGACTATGTACACCGCGTAGGCCGTACCGCACGGGCCGAAACCACCGGCAGGGCCATCACTTTCGTCACACCCGAAGAAGCCTATAAACTCCGCCGCATCGAACAACTCATCGAGCGGCAGATACCGCGCCTGAAACTGCCCGAAGAACTGGGTGAAGGCCCCAACATAGACTCCTCCAACCGCCGCCGCAAGGAAAACCAACGCAACAAGCGCCGCAACCGCTTCCAAAAACACGGCAAAGCACGGAGCAAAGGCGGCAACAAAAGAGGCGCAGGCAGAAAAAAATCGCCCCGAACACCCCGCGACAAAAAATGAAAATAGCCGGCTTTACCTTCATACGCAACGCCATACGCTTTGATTATCCGGTAGAGGAATCCATACGCTCCATCCTCCCCCTCTGCGATTTTGTCGTGGTAGCCGTTGGCCAATCCGAAGACGAAACCCTCGACCTCGTGCGCAGCATAGAGCCCGGGAAAGTGCGCATCTTAGAAACCCAATGGGACGACAGCCTGCGCCAGGGCGGGCGCGTCCTGGCCGAAGAGACCAACAAGGCCTACCGCGCCATACGCGAAAAAGTGGATTGGTGCTTCTACATTCAGGCCGATGAGGTCGTACACGAAGAAGATTACGATGCCTTGCGGCAAAATATGGAGCAGTTCAAAGACGACCCCCGCGTAGAAGGTCTGGTCTTCGACTACCTGCACTTCTACGGCTCCTACCACTACCTCGGCGACAGCCGGCGCTGGTACCGCCGCGAAGTGCGCATCATCCGCCAGGACCCCGCCATCTCCTCCTACCGCGATGCCCAGGGCTTCCGCAAAAACGGCAAAAAAATCAGAGCACAACACTCAGGCGGACGCATCTTCCACTACGGCTGGGTCAAAAGCCCCGAACGCCAACAACAAAAACAACGCTATTTCAATAAACTCTGGCATTCCGACGAATGGGTGCAAAAAAACGTAGCTCCCGGCGACACCTACGATTATGCCGCTCACATAGACAGTCTCAAGCTCTTTAAAGGCTCCCATCCCGCCCTCATGCAAAAGCGCATCCAACAGGCCAATTGGGATTTCTTCTTCGAGCCGTCCATGAAACGCCTTTCGGCAAAAGACAAACTATCGCGTTTTATAGAACAAAAAACGGGCTGGAGGATTGGGGAGTTTAGGAATTATCGGTGGAATTGGTGGAAGCGGGGGAATTGGTGAAATCGGGGGAATCGGTTGTCGGTTGTCGGTTATCCGTTGTCGGTTGTCGGTTGTCGGTTGTCTGTTGTCGGTTGGTAAAACTAAAGGATCGGGGTGCTGACGTAAGGAAGACCCCCGAGCCGGCCTGGGTACCTGTTATCCGTTGTCGGTTGTCGGTTGTCGGGAACTGAAAAATCTGTATCAATCTGTGTAATCTGTGTAATCTGTGTAATCTGTGATTCTGACGATGAGCGTGATGAACGTAACGAACGTAACGAACGTAACGAACGTAACGAACGTGATGAACGTGACAAACGTAACGCGTGAGGGGCGCGACAATCATGGCAGGACATTGCCCGGATAGGAGCTGTGAACTCACCACGGAGTTCACGGGGTTCACGGAGAGGGCATTATCATTCTCCATTTTCGAATACGAACCCCTTAGCGTCTTATATGACCAAATTTACAACGAAAAATGGCTATAGTCGTTAGTTGCACGTTTCGGATGTGAAATCGTATATCCTTAGCGTCTTCGCGAGAAATAGAGAAATGAATAATAATGGCCAGTTAGCAGGCAAAAGCCCACCCAACTACAAACACCCAAACAAACATTAAATCAACACTAAACACTAAACGCTAAACGCTAAACACTAAACACTAAACGCTAAACGCTAAACGCTAAACGCTAAACCCCAACCTACAACACCACATACCTCCGACTATTCATCGTAAGCGGCAACCAACCCGCTTTAAGGCTGAAGGCGAGGCTGAGATGAGCGGGGAGCTCTCC
>JALVES010000224.1 GCA_027030635.1 Saprospiraceae bacterium
GAGGCCGAAACCCCGCTCAAAGACAAGCGCATCACTGCCGAAGTCTGCGTACACCACCTCTTCTTTTCGGCAGAAGACTACGAGCGCCTCGGTTCTTTCGTCAAGTGCAACCCCGCCATCAAAGCGCCCGAACATCGCGAAGCCCTCTGGCAGGCCCTGCTCGACAACCGCCTCGACCTCATCGCCACCGACCACGCTCCGCATACCCTCGAAGAAAAAAACCAAACCTACTTCAAAGCACCCTCAGGCCTGCCGCTCATCCAACACAGCCTGCTGCTCATGCTCGATTTTTACGCCAAAGGGAAAATCAGCCTGCCGCGCGTGGTCGAAAAAATGTCGCACGCACCGGCAGACTGCTTCAGGATACGCGAACGCGGATATCTCGACGAAGGCTATTGGGCCGACCTCGTCATCGTCAATCCCCACAAAGCGCATACAATCTCGCGCATGAACATCCAATACCGCTGCGGCTGGTCGCCCTTAGAAGGACATACCTTTCCCGCCCAAATCGAAACCACCATTGTCAGCGGGCAGACAGCTTATCATCTGGGCGAATTTTCCCAGGCAGCAATTGGTAAGAGATTGGAGTTTAATAGATAAAGAATAAAAGACGCTTTAGCTTTCGCCAAATTTTTTGACATGATGCACAAAATCCTGCCCTGGCTGGCACTCCTTACCCTGCTCTCCGCTTCCTGCGACCTCATCAACCCGCCGGAGGAAATACCGGCCTACCTTTATGTCGCAGACTTCGACTATCAAACCAACCCCTTTGTGCCCGACAACACCACGACCACCAACATCACCCACGCCTATGTCTTCATCGGAGAAGAATCCATGGGGCTGTTTACTCTGCCCGCCACGGTGCCCGTCCTCCAACAGGGCGAGCAGGAGCTCATCATAGACCCCGTCATACCCGAAAACGGGCTGTACAGCAACCTCAGGATACATCCCTTTTACAAACGCTTCGAGGGGATGGCCTCCCTCACCCCTGCCCAAACGGATACCGTGCATCCCGTAACCTCCTACACCGACCAGACATCTGTTGCCTTGCTCGAAGACTTTGAAGGCAACAGCTCCCTCTTTAATTACGAACGCGATGGAGACGATTCCACCACCATGGAAATCACCCATCTCATGGCTCGTGAAGGTGTCGGCGCCGGTTACATTCTGCTCACCACGGAGCATCCCGTCATTGATGTGGCCACGTCTGCTTCACAGCTCTTTCCGTTAAAAGACAAAAACCTCGTTTACCTCGAAGCCGATTACAAAACCGAAGCCGAAATGCGCTTTGGCCTGGTGGGCTTTGACGCCACAGGGCCGGTCGGCAGCAGCTATGAGTTTGGCGTACTCCCCAGGGAGGGATGGAACAAGATTTATTTCAACCTCACGGACCAGGTGCGGGTATCCGGCTTCAACGAGTACCAAATTGCCCTGACCGCGGCTTTGCCGGAAGGCAGAGACAGTGCCGAAATCTATCTGGACAACATCAAGTTGCTGTATTACTAAACGGCTGTGGGTACAGATGAAAGACGCGAAAAACATCCGAAGAAGAGACACGCTGATCTATCGCATAGCCGACTTTCTGTCGGCCCTGACAGCCTGGGCCTGCTTTTTTGCTTACCGCAAACATTTGGAAGGCGTGCCACTGCGTTGGGAGACCTTCAATGACCCCAATCTCTTTTACGGCTTGTTGGTTATCCCCACCGGCTGGCTGATCTTTTACTCGATTTTTGACAGGTACAAAGACATCTATCTGCTATCGCGCGTGGCGACTCTGGTGCGCACTTTTTTTCTCAGCCTCTTTGGCGTGCTCATCCTGTTTTTTACGCTGATCTTAGACGATTTCGTGCAGGATTACCGGACGTACTACACCTCTTTTGCCACGCTTTTCGGGCTGCACTTTGGCATGACGGCTACCGTCCGTATGATCCTGCTTACCAGGGCCAACCGCAAAGTCAAACGGGGGTTGGTTCAGTTTCGCACCCTCATCATCGGGGGCAACGAAAATGCCATGGAGCTCTACCGCGAGATTGAAGGCCGCGAGCAACACCTCAGCTTTCAGCTCGTCGGCTTCATTGATGCCAATGGCAAGGGCACAGACCAACTCAAACAGCACCTGCCCTGCCTCGGCAAAATCGAAGACATCGGCCGCGTCATTGAAGAGAACGAAATTGAAGAAGTCATCATCGCCATAGAGACCTCCGAGCACAACCGCCTGCGCGAGATTCTCAACATCCTCTTCGACTACGACGATCGCATCATGGTCAAGATCATCCCCGACATGTACGACATCATGCTGGGCGTCGTCAAGATGAACTCCGTCTATGGAGCCGTGCTCATTGAAATTCAACGCGACCTCATGCCCCGCTGGCAGCGCATGGTAAAGCGATTTATAGACATCACCGTAGCCGGTCTGGCGCTCATCGTTCTTTCTCCGGTATTCCTGTTTGCTGCCATCTGTGTGAAGCGCTCCTCTCCCGGGCCCGTGTTCTTCAAGCAGGAACGCATAGGCCTCAATGGCCGCCCTTTTATGATCTACAAATTTCGCAGCATGTACACAGATGCCGAAAAGGACGGCCCCCAACTCTCCCGCGACGGAGACCCGCGCGTAACGCCCTGGGGCGCCATCATGCGCAAATGGCGCATAGACGAACTTCCGCAATTTTGGAATGTCCTCAAAGGCGACATGTCGCTGGTAGGGCCGCGCCCCGAGCGCCGCTACTTCATTGAGCAAATCTCCGCCGTAGCGCCCCACTACAAACAACTCCTCAAAGTGCGCCCGGGCATCACCTCCTGGGGCCAGGTCAAATTCGGCTATGCCTCCAATTTAGATGAGATGCTCCAGCGCCTCAAATACGACATCCTCTACATCGAAAACATGTCGCTCGCACTGGATTTTAAAATCCTGTTTTACACCATCCTGGTGCTCATTCAGGGGAAAGGTAAATAAAAGGAAGGCGCCTTGCGGGCGC
>JALVES010000225.1 GCA_027030635.1 Saprospiraceae bacterium
AAGCAGCAACCTGGGGTATGACCGTACCTTCCTGGCCGGCGGCATCATCGGATATCGCTATTATTTCGATAACGGCCGCCCCGCCAAAAAGCCAAAGCGCTCGGGCAAAAAGAAAGAGCACAGAGTCCTTTACGAGTGGTAGGTCTGATGACTCTTTGTTGCTGTTGGCGCGTTCTAAAGATGCGTATAGCAAATTCAGATTGGTGCGTTTGCGGTATAATGAGTTAGCTACGTTTGATCGTTTATAAAACCTCAAAGGATGAGAATGTCTTTTTCTTTTTGTAAAGTTTTGGTCTTGCTCTTTGTGGTGAGCATTTTCCAGTGGCAGGCGCTGTCTGCCCAAAAGGTTTCGGAGGAATTTGAGGTGCAAAACGGGCCGTGGTGGACGATGAACTCTAATGAAAAAGCAGTTTTTAGCTTTGCCGATAGTCAGGGAAGTTCATTGTACGTTATGGCTGAGGAGATAAAATATGCTTCAGGCGCGGCAGGGTGGAAGCTCCCTCCTTTGAAAGTTAAATACTCGCTCATAGAATATGATTCCCTGCTGAATAAAGTGCGCGAAGAACTTTTGTTCGAAACGAATGACAGCTATGAGGACAGGCTCTTTAGCTGTCGGGAGTATGGAGGAGCATACTGGTGCTTTTTCAGGCGACATATAGGTACTTCGTTTTCTGTGTATGCCCGACGTCTGGATCTGAAGGCGATGAAGCTTTCCGAAGAAAAAAAGCTTATTTCAGATACCGGTAAATGGAAAGAGGGGTATAATAACTACGGGCTGTCCCCCCTCAAATATACTTTCAATGAAGATGGAGAACATGAACGCTCCTTGTTTTTTGTGCAAGGCTCTGAAGAAGGCGATAGCGATGGTCATGCCTATTTGACTTTTCAAGTCTTAGACCAGGATTTGCATTTGATGCAGAGAGGCAGGGTGAATCTGTCTGTAGCACCTGACTTGTATTCTGTTGAAGATATTGCGCTTCGATCTGATGGCACGGCCTATGCGCTTGTCAAAACGAGGACGAGCAAAAAGGTGCGGTGGCATAGAGGCTTTTACAAAAAACAGAAGGAGGTCTTTTGGGAGCTGATAACTTGCAGGCCCGATGGAAGAATCTTGCGTACACCTATTGATGCCCATGAAAAAAGGATTTTGTATGACATGAAACTGTTCCTCAATGAGTCGGATGGAGAGCTCATCTGCCTTGGAAGCTATCGGGATTTTGCGAATAAATATGCACCCTCTTTTTCAGGCATTTTTGTGGGGAATTATGGATTAGAGCAAGACAGTTTTCTGGTCAAAAAACACCAAAGGATTGCGCCTGAAGCTGCCGCTGCTTTGATTTGGGGGAATGAGCAGGGGATCATTAAAGCTTATGAGAACGGCGAGCACTATGGACAAGTGGATGTAGTTTTTATTAAGGGCTTCCTGAGAGAAGATGGAGGCTTTATTTTGGAGTACGTTACTGCAGTGCCGGAGACAACTGTGGATAAACAGCCAAATTTCACCCACTATGGTGTGGCGGAAGTACCGATTGGCGGGGCTTATCTGGGCTTGAGTCCTTCCGGAGAGATAGAATGGATACATAAGTTGAATAAACGAATAACTTTAGGCAGGGGCGAGATAAAGGTGCCTTTTTTTAGGTCTAAGGTATTTCCAAGTGATGACAAATTGTACTTTTTCTTTGCCACCAGCTTGCCGGATGAGCAAGTCTTGGAGGAGGCTAAAACGCCCGTTCATTTAGTCTTTTATTATTTAGACACGAAGGGCGTCTTGTCTGATATCTATCTGCTCAATGAGCCACCGGATGAGCTGACAGGTCGGGATTTCCCCAATGTCAAGAGGGCCATTTCTGTAGGCGATGATGTGATGCTATTTCTGGTGAGCCCCAGGTCAGACCCTAAAACCTATCGCTGGGTTAAAGTCCATTATCTTGAGCTGGCCAAATATCAACGCCTGTAACCCCCAAAACCAAAGAGAGCAGCCACAGGCTGCCCTCTTCGCTCATAGTGATCCCGCCAGGAATCGAACCTGGATCTTAGGTTCCGGAGACCTACGTACTATCCATTGTACTACGGGACCAAAAGCGTACAGGCAAAGATACAAAAAAGAAATGGAGGAGCTGTGCTCCTCCATTCTCTTCTGTTTGTGATCCGGCCGGGGCTCGAACCCGGGACCCTTTGATTAAAAGTCAAATGCTCTACCAACTGAGCTACCGGATCGCTGGTCTTACTCACTGCTTTTCAAAAAGAATGGATGGAAAGCGGTTTATGCCCGGCAAATGTCCCTTTTGGCAGTTGTCAGAGCCCGTTTTCAGCCCTTTTTGAAAAGGCTCCGCAAAGGTACGACTTTTCTTTTAAAGAAAAAAATCCTCCAGGATTTTTTTTGATTTTTTTTTCATGCTCCGGCCTCGGAGGAGCAGAGGCTGACGCCTTCGCGTCGCTGATCGGCGGCGGCCATGTAGCTGCCGTCTTTTTGGCGGCCGACGGCATTGACGCCACCGAAGTAGAGCGATTTGCGGGTCCAGATGCGCAGCTCCATGGTAGGCGGGAGTCGTTCTTCGGGCAGGTGATCGAAGCCGGGTTCCAGTTCAAAAATCCCCTGGTGGAAGTAAGTGCGGGCCGCGTTAACGGCTTTGTCGAGCGGGCCCGGGTAATCCAGCATGAAGTGCAAAACCTGAGCGATGGCAAAGGGAATGCGCCCGGCGCCGGCGCTTCCGAGGGCGCTGTGTAAGGCTGAGCTTCCGGAAGCCACCAGGGTAGGGGTCATCATGGAGGTGAGGCGGCTGTCGGGCGTCCAAGTGTGCAGGCCTTTGGGGAGCAGGGCGGGTTCGCCCATCATGTTGTTGAGTTGGATGTCTGTATCGGGCAGGAAAGTGCCGGAGCCTTCGCCATTGGAAGAGGTGAGGCTGACGGCCATGCCCTCGCGGTCGAGGATGCTGAAAT
>JALVES010000226.1 GCA_027030635.1 Saprospiraceae bacterium
GTGATGAACGTAACGAACGTGATGAACGTAACAAACGTGACGCGTGACGAACGTAACAATCGCAACCCAATCGTGCTTGAATACGAGCCTCTTAGCGTCTTTAATCCTCGAAATGAAAAGGAAACGGCTTTATGCGTTGAAATAAGGGTTGCAGGGGAAAGAAGCTTTTAGCGTTTTAGCGAGAAACATAAATCAGTTAAACCGGGGGAATCGTAACGAACGTGATGAACGTAACGAACGTGACAAACGTGATGCGTGACGGGCGTGACGAATGTAAAATTGGGGAACTCACCACGGAGTTCACGGCGTTCACGGAGTATGCACGGAGAGAGCATCTCCATTTTCAATTTTCAATTCTCCATTTTCCATTTTCGAAGGCCGGCTCGGGGGTCTAAGCCTGTCCCCAAACGTTGGACAGTATCGCAACCCAATCGTGCTTGAATACGGGCCTCTTAGCGCCTTTAATCCTCGAAATGAAAAGGAAACGGCTTTATGCGTTGAAATAAGGGTTGCAGGGGAAAGAAGCTTTTAGCGTCTTAGCGAGAAATATAAATCAGTTAAACCGGGGGAATCGTAACGAACGTGATGAACGTAATGAACGTGACAAACGTGATGCGTGACGGGCCTGCCATCGCAGCCGGGTTTAGTCTGGTGCCCAACGTCTGGTTAACTTCTAAAATCAGAGTTCGTTAATCGGTGTTCGATATTCGAATGATGGTGCCAATAACGACATGATAGAACCTGCCTGCTGCCGAGCACCAGCAGGCAGGTTCGATATTCAAAAGAAGGGAGGCCGTTTGCCATAGAATCGGCAGAATCAATGAAATATGTACCGGGAAATCCCCAAAATTCCTTAGATTTGCCCCGTGCCGTCTCGAAAGCGAGTGCGGGCGACTTTGAAAATACCTGTTCCAATACCGCCTCACCGACCACCTCGGCAACACCGTAGTCCTCTTCGAGGACAAAAACGGCGACGGCCCTTCGACTCCGCTGCCCTTCGACTCCGCTACCCTTCGACTCCGCTACCCTTCGACTCCGTTACAGCTTCGCTCAGGGTGCAGCTCCGCTCAGGGCAGCTCCTCATCACCACCGAGTCGGATACAGATGACCCGGAACTGTTGGAGGTGCTGGAGCGGCAGTTCTACTACCCATTCGGTCTCTCCATGAAGGGTGTTTGGCAATCCACCACCAGCCCGCCGGAGCGGTACTTGTATAATGGGAAGGAACTGGAGAGCGGCTTGGGGTTGGAGTGGATGGATTATGGGGCGAGATGGTATGATGCGAGCATTGGCAGGTGGGGGCAGATTGATCCTTTGGCGGAGAAGGCTCCAAGTTGGACGCCCTATCGTTTTGGTTTTGATAACCCTATAAAATACTTTGATCTTGATGGTAGGTGGGAGTGGGATGCGAATGGGAATCTCGTCGCTCAAAAAGGAGATCAATCTTATTCATTAGCTAAATTTTTAGGGACAAGTCAAAAAATGCGATGATAATTCTTAATAGGGCTGGTGTTACAGCCAATGACAATGGCATCTTAAACTTAAAAGAAGGTCAGGTGTTGTCTAAAAATGATTTATGGATAGAGACTAAGTATAGTGGCAAAGTTGTAAATAATACAAAAGAGGCAACTGCTCATTATTTTAATGGCAATGGTGAGTCCGCAGATGTGGGAGATCGTTCAACTTCTCAATTGTTGCAATCTGATAAATTTCAAGCTAAGCATAAGAAAATTACAACTCAAAAAGTAGAACCTGAGGGGTATTTTGCTGTACAGATGAAAGATGAAGAAGGTTCTTTTCATATTGGATATACTGGAGTAGATTATTGTGTGACTTCTAACGGGCAGTGTAGTTCGGCCACATATATATTGTTTACTAATACAAATAAGGAGTCTTCTAATTTTTCCGATGGTTATTGGGACCCTAATTTTGTAGCAGAAAAATTAGGTAAACTAGGATTAAAGAGATATCAGCCTGATGAGATGGGGCCCAATTTAGAAATTTCTGGTGGGCATCCATATCCGTATAAAACGAGAGAACTTACTGTATTTTTTAAACCAGTTGAGGAGCCAAAGTAATATCCTGTTGAATGAAGAGGTCGATTAAAAAAAGTGCATTTCTATACTTATTGTGCTGTTTAAGCATTTTTGCTTTTTTGTTCTATGATTATATAGGCTATGAATATGGATTAGGTTGTTTTTTTTGTAGAAAGATGCTGCCTTTTGGTATATACCCAAAGGTTAATAGATATGATTGTATTTATTTATTTGATGATGATGATTTTGAATTAGTCGGTGGTGGTTTTAAGTATGACGATGATGGTTTTAAGATTAAAAAATTTTTGGGTTATGGTTATAACGACTCATCAATTATAGTAAAATATGAAGATGATTTAAATGATATACACTATCTTTCATCTTACCGGACAGGCTATAGAAGTGATAGTGGTAATCCGGACATTAGTTTTAAAGATATGGATAAATTAGATTATTTGAGGCGCAAAAAGCACTATAAATGGATTGATTTAGATCATGACAAGGTGCGTAAAGTGAGGGCGCTCAAAATTTATTCTTTTATGGGAACAGTTTTCTTTTTTTTTCTTTCGATATGGCAGTGGATAATAAATAGAAGGGAACATTAATTTGAATACTTTTTTTTGATTTGCTGCTTGTGGTTTAGTTTGGGCTTGTGAGCCTTGAGCCTATCCCCCAACGTTGGACAGTTTTTGTTGGGTTTGCATTTCTCCCCCACCTGCTCTCTACTACCCCAAATAGCAATCGAAGCACAACTAAAAAATCCGTGCAATCCGTGATTCTGACGAGGGAGGGTGGAAGCGGTTGAATCGGGTAAATCGGTGGAGTCGGTTTATCGTATATTGTGTATCGTGTATCGTTGGTTTAGTGTTTAGTGGTTTTTTGTGATGGACGTAACGAACGTGAT
>JALVES010000227.1 GCA_027030635.1 Saprospiraceae bacterium
AATATGGACTCAAGCCCGGAGGGCGACATAATCTTAGCTCGCGGCGTAAGCCCGAGTTCGCGGAGCCGGGCGTTCGTCGGTGGAATTGGGTAAATCGGTGGACGCGGTGGAATCGGTTTAGCGTTTATCGTGTATCGTGTATCGTTGGGCGGGCTTTAGCCCGTCAATCAGTACCGCGTGCTTTAGCGCGCGTACGATACTTGTCTGGAAGTGGACTAAACTCACCACGGCCCACGGTGCTCACGGGGTGTTCACGGAGAGGACATCTCCCCTCCGCGATGCGAAGCGAGCACAAAATCACATTAGAAGCCGCAAGGCTTCCACATTAGAACGCGAAGCGTTCCACATTAGACGCGAAGCGTCCACATTAGACGCGAAGCGCCCCTCCTCACCCCAATATCCAATACGCAATGTACTGAGAAATCGCCCCCACGATAAAGCCGGCATAAATCTGTTTATGGGTATGGGCTTTCAAAAGCAGGCGGGAAGAGCCAACGATACCGGCCATCAAAAGGATGAGCAAAAAAAGCCGGCTCAGTCTCATTTCATAAGAGCCCAGGGGCCCCATGTTGGCCCAGAAGAACTCATAGTCCCAGACAGTCATACACAAGAGCACAAAAGCAATAAGCCCGCCCATTCCCGTGCCATGAGCGCTGATCTTAGTGAAATTATTGACAAAAAAATCCAGGAAAAGCGCAATGACGGTCCCCAAAACAAAAACCACATAGGGCAGGGGGACCACGTGGCTATTGGCCAAATTGACAAACAACCAAAGGTAAAAAATGCCGGTAGCGATATAAGGGCCAATGCGTTCTTCGCGCTTGTGCAAATGTATGCTCTCAACCATCCCGAGTTGCCTCATCATGAACACCACCAAAAAGGGCAGCAAACAGGTCATAAACAACACATGCCAAATCAACATGGATTCATCACTCCACCTGCTCACACCAAACAGATAAGGATTCATCCACAGCAGTAGAAAAAGTGCATAGGTCGGGATAACCAATGGATGCAATAAACCCGAAATTATTTTTGCCGAAAGGCGAAAAAATGAATACATAATAAATTTAATCTCCCGGAGCATGAGTAATGCGCACCACAACACGGCGATTTTGCCGGCGCAGGGCTTCCGTACTATTGTCGTTCAGTGGAAATCGGCCACCAAAGCCAATGACTTTAATCCGGCTCTTGGCAATTCCATGTTTCACCAAATAGGTTCTTACAGCCTGAGCCCGCTCTTCAGAAAGCTTTTGCAAATCCTCAGGACGCCCCACATTGTCAGTGTGCCCTTCGATGCGAATTTCCAACTCAGGATGCAAATCCATAATCTGCACCAGACGTTCAAGAGCGCGATAGGATTTTTCCAAAATAACCGGCTCGGACTTTTCAAAATAAATGGGGTCTAAACTAATCTTCGCCCCCTCCTGCAGAGGGTCCAACAAAAAATTCAACTCACAGGCAGAGAAATAGTGTTTGTCGGGGTCCAAATAAATGGTGTATGGTGTAGAAATATAGCCTTCCTTCTCTGCCAGCATTTCAATGGGCTTTCCCTTGGGGATGAGAATGCGAAAATAACCATCTTCCGACAAATAAAAATTCTTGTAATAACCTTCGCCTGTCATCTCAAAATGCACATCGCCCTTGATGGGAAAACCGGTAACGGAATTGATGAGTTGCCCTCGCACCATGACCTCTTCCTGCTCCGGAGCATCGTGCAGGCGTATGCGATAGAGGTCGCTGCTGCCCTCTCTTGAAGAAGCAAAGTAAAGATAGCCCGAAGCCTGGTTGTAGTTGGGGAAGCCGTCGTTGGCCGGCGTATTGATGGGCTCCGGAAGGCGCTCCGGTTTGCTCCAGCTACTCCAGTCGTCTCCCTCGCGCATAGAGAAATAAATGTCGGAAGCCTGGGAGCCCGGGCGATTCGACGCAAAAAACAACATGTGGCCGTCAGCAGATAAGCTGGGATAGGTTTCTTTGCCTGTGCTGTTGAGAACGGGGCCCATGTTTTTCGGAATGCTCCATTGGTTGGGGCCTTCGCGAAAGCAGATGTACAGATCGCTTTCGCCTCTGGTATCTTCCCGCTTTAAGCTCAGGATGATTACCTCTTCATCAGCGCTCATCGTCAGGCTGACGCCCTTGCTGTCGGTATAGTAATCTCTGATTTTAAGCGGCTTGGGCTGCGTCCAGCTTCCATCCATTCGCTGGCGTATGGTAGAAAAACCGCTTTGCAGCCCGCCGCTTTCCGGAAATTGATTGATAATGACAAATTGGTTGGGCTCTGAAGTAAAGGCGCAAATGCTGTTAGGCAGGGCATTGTTTAGAGGGTGTGAGGGATGGCTGACTCTGTCGAAATAGCCCTGCACGCTTTCAGCAACCCATACATCCTGATTGTAGTCGGAGTTCTCGGGGTCGGATACCGGCGAGCCTACCAATTGGTAATAAGCGTAGCGCAAATACTCCCCATACCCATCCGGATCTACCTCTCTCACATCCTGCCCATTGATGATAAGCGTGCTGTCAAAATCGGGTGATGCCACACGCGTAAAATACAGGGAATGCCCGTCGCGGCTTACGACAGGAGCTATTTCGTCATAGAAAGCAGTATTGATACCGGCATGAAGTTTTTCCGGGGCAGATAACTCAAAAGAAGGGCCTTCTCCGGAAAAAAAGGCCAGGCTGAACAACGCAAATAAAACGGGTTTGACAAACATGCCAAGAGTCTTTATGGGTCTGTAAAGAGTTCTGCAAACGCAAACTTTTCACCATCGAACAAGCCTTTATCACTCAGTTTCAAACTGGGTATCACCAACAAAGCCATAAACGACAGTGTCATGAATGGTGCATCCAACCTACATCCCATACGGTTTTTGGTAAAGCTATCTATTTCTGCGTAATCCTGTGCAACTTTGTACCCGTCATCTGCCGACATAATGCCTGCAACGGGTAGAGGCAAGACTCTGGTTTCGCCGGCTGCCGAGGCGGAAATCCCTCCGCGATTTTTCACTATGGCATTCACAGCTTCTGCCATATCGGCATCATCAACGCCCACGACCACGATGTTGTGCGAATCATGGGCCACACAAGAGGCCAGGGCACCTTCTTTCAAGCCAAAGCCACGAATAAATGCCACGGCGGGCTTGCTTTTCTCATAGCGATTGACAACTGCTATTTTCAAAATATCGCGCTCCGGATCGGCCATCGCCATCCCGTCTTTGACCAGAGGCTTAGCTGCAAATTTACCGGTTATTAGTTCCCCTTCATAGGCCTCTATGACGTTCATTTTTGTTCCGGTCGCTTTGACAGAGAAATCGGATGCTTTTAGCGCGGAAGCGTTAAATTTATTGGGCGTTGCCACAGCCGGTACAGAAGCGATGAGCGTCTTGCCGTTTTGAGCTGTCAAAGTTCCCCTGACGTAGGTTTCCAGCACTTCAAAAGTTTCCAGGTCTTTGACGACGACCAAATCGGCAGAGTCACCCTCGCGCAACAGCCCTGTGGGCAGGCCGTAATGGCGCACGGGGTTCACGGTACAGGCTCTCAGGGCATCAAAGAGGTCGTAGCCCGCTGCTACAGCCCGGGCCAGCAATTGATTGATGTGGCCCTCCATCAAATCGTCGGGATGTTTGTCATCAGAGCAAAACATGACCTGCTCCGGATGGGAAGCCAACAGCGGAATCAGCGCCTCAAAGTTTTTGGCAGCGCTGCCCTCGCGAATGAGAATCTGAACGCCCAGCTCGGCCTTTTCGCGCCCTTCTTCTAAGGAAAAGCACTCGTGGTCAGTAGTTATGCCCGCAGCAAAATACCGGCGGGCATCTTCGCCCCTCAAACCCGGAGCATGGCCATCTATGGGCTTGCCGGCTTTTTTTGCAGCCTCCAGCTTGGCCATCACTTCCTGATCTCCATGCAAAACTCCCGGGTAGTTCATCATCTCTGCCAGATAGCGGATCTCCGGCATGGCCAACAGCTCTGCGACGCCCCGGGCATCTATCACAGCTCCGGCCGTCTCAAAAACCGTGGCAGGCACACAGGAGGGCGCTCCAAAAAAGAAGTGGAAAGGCACTTTTTTGCCGTTCTCAATCATATAGCGCACGCCCTCTTCACCCAGTACATTGCCAATTTCGTGAGGGTCGGAAACCGTGGCCACAGTGCCATGCACTACGGCCATGCGGGCAAATTCCGAGGGCACCAGCATGGAGCTTTCAATATGCACATGGGCATCTATCAGGCCCGGGAGCAGGTAATGTTCAAAAGGGCCGTACTCCTCTTCAATAGAAGCAATACGCCCCCCTGCCAGCACAACCGTAGCCGGGTAAATGCATCTTCTGTGGACATCCACTACGTTTACATGGAGAACTTTCATCTGTATGCTAAAGATTATGGAAGCAACTGCTTCATCTGCCGGTACTTCGACTGGCCGGTCTTGCTGCCGGAGCAGCCCAACACCTGTTTTCTTTCGTGAATGGCCTTCACCCTGTTGGCAGGGCTGGGGTGCGTACTGATGAACTGAGGAGGAGTCGGGCGGTCCAACATCTTCTCAAAAAATCCGGCAGCGCCCGCAGCATCGTAGGGTGAGTTGCAGAGATATAAGACCGAATTGGCATCGGCCTCGCTCTCATGGCTCCGGCTAAACTTCAGGCTGGCCAGCCCCAATGCGATTTGCTCTACCAACCCCGGTTCCGACTTACCGGTAGCAATGGCCACCAAAACCTGTAAGCCATAAATCTTCGTAAGCTGGCGGGTGGAGTGGCGCAAGTCGGCATGGGCGATCTCGTGAGCCAATACGCCCAGCAATTCACTTTCGCTGTCCAAAAATTTAATCAGGCCGGAATACACATAGATGTACCCGCCGGGCGTACAAAAAGCATTTAAGGTCTCATCATCTTTGATGATCTTCACCTCCCAGGCAAAGTCATTGCGATGCGCAAGCTGGCCGCTGTTTAAAATGTAATCCCGCAAAGAGCGAATGTACTGATACACCTGCTCATTGCCCTGCTCCGGCAAAAGGGGATACTCCGAGGGATTGCTCTCAATTTCCTGCTTGACCTGCCGGCCCAACTCCTGCTCTTGCTCTATGGTGAACAGATTGATGCCCTGCCCCCCCTTAACGTTACAACCGGACGGCACAGTCATCATCAAAAAAGATGAAAAAACGAAAAAAAAGATGCGCTTCATAAGCTGATTGTTTTGGGAATCTACACTTTCATTGAAAAATGCGCTTCACTCCAAACCGCAACAACAACAGCAGCCCAAGAAAGATGAGCGCTACCTGAAAGAACGGCATGTAAGTAAAGACAACGAGATGCGTCCGGTCTATCAGCCACAACAGGCTGAAGCTCACAAAGATAATCAGCAAAAGACCGGAAATGCGCTCAAAGCCCGGCACCGCATCCAAAGGCACATTTTGCCTGATGATCAAAAGCGTTGCGATCATGGACAAAATGGGCAGCACCTGTGTGTATAAATCCATTTCCCAAATGCTCTGGCGCTCAAAGAGAAAGAGGTAAATGTTCAGCGTCAGGGCAAAAATGCCCGGAATGGCCGACAAATACACCAGAGCCGAGTACAGATACTTCCATGGCGACATCTCTCCTTCTCCCTTACCCAGCCAGCCCGCCAAAACAGCCGTGAAAGGCAACAGCAGGAAAAACACCAACAAAAAAAACGGATTGGCCGCGATAAGATCAAAAAAAGCACGTAAAGTCATTTCAATGTGTTTGAGAAGCTATGAGAGAAATGCAAGGCCAAAGATAAAACTTTTTCAAACGACCGGCTATTGCAACCAAATTCTTAAAATATGCATTACCTTTATGGCCGGCATCCGCAAATACTACATCAATCCATATCATGAAATTCTTCCTGAAACCTCATCAAAAACCCCGCTATCTGCGCTTTCAATACAAACCCCGCTTCTGGGACCCCGAAAAAGAACGGGTAGAAGCCATCAAAGAACGCATCCGCGCCAGACAGGAAGGTGAAGAAGACCCTAAAGAAGTGGATAAAGAAGCGCTCAAAGAACGCCTGCGCAGCGGCCTGCGCAAAAGCCGCTCCACGAGCAAGTTCGACCGGAAAAGCATGGTGCGACAAGAGTCCCGAAAGTCTAATTTGCGCCTGCTCATCATTTTAATCGCTCTTTTATGGCTGACCTATAAATTGCTGGTCGTATATTTGTAAAATATACCAAACAACAGCAACCGCGGGGTGTATGCCCCCCTACAAATACTTATGTCAGACATCATACAGCTTTTACCCGAAGCCATTGCCAATCAAATTGCCGCCGGCGAAGTCGTCCAGCGGCCCGCATCCGTAGTCAAAGAACTCCTGGAAAATGCCGTAGATGCCGGCGCCGACGACATCCAACTCATCGTCAAAGAAGCAGGCCGCAGCCTCATCCAGGTCATAGATAACGGCTGCGGCATGTCCGAAACAGATGCCCGCCTCTCCTTCGAACGCCACGCCACTTCCAAAATACGCAAGTCCGAAGACCTCTTTGCCATACGCACTAAGGGCTTTCGGGGCGAAGCCCTGGCCTCCATAGCAGCCGTAGCTCAGGTGGAAATGAAAACCCGCCAACACCATCAGGAACTGGGAACACGCATCCTCATCAGCGGCAGCAAAGTAGAAAAGCAGGAAAACTGCTCCTGCCCCGCAGGCACCGGCATAGCCGTCAAAAACCTCTTCTTCAATGTCCCCGCCCGGCGCAATTTCCTCAAATCCAACCCCGTGGAAATGCGCCACATCATCGAAGAATTCCAACGCATCGTGCTGGCGCATCCCGACATCAGCTTCAGCCTCGTCCACAACGGGCAATACATCCATCAACTTCCGGCCGGGAATTTGCGAAAGCGCATCGTCAACCTCTTCGGCCCGCAAACCAACAAAAAACTCATCCCCCTGCAAGACCTGAATACGGATGTCATTCAAATAAAGGGCTTCATCGGCAAACCGGAAATGGCCCGCAAAACACGGGGCGAGCAATTCTTCTTCGTCAACAAGCGCTTTATCAAATCGGGCTATCTCCATCATGCCGTTATGAGCGCCTATGAAAATATGCTTTCGCCAAATACCCACCCGCTCTACATCCTCTTCCTCGAAATAGACCCCGCCCGCATTGACGTCAATATCCACCCCACCAAGCAGGAAATAAAATTTGAAGACGAACGGCTCATCTATAAATACCTCAGCGTAGCCGTGCGCCACGCTCTCGGCAGCATTGCCCAAACCATAGATTTTGACCAGGAAATGGGCCTGCTGCGTGCCACACAAATGACCCATACACCCGGCAAAGCCAAGCCCATAACACCATCGGCATCCTCCAACCCAACGGGCCCTTCTCCCTCCTCCCCTCTAAGCCCGCGCCCCGCTCAGCAAGACGAATGGCGTAAGCTCTATGAAGGCATGCAAACACCGGCCGAAAACATGCCACCGCCCCAACAAGAAGAGGGCGAAGACGACGGGCTTATCATGCTGGAAAGCAAACTCTCAGGCAGCACCGAAAACGAGCACGAAGGCAAAGTGGCCTCCACAGCCGGCAAACAACCCTGTCAAATTCACGACAGATATATCCTCAGCTCTATCAAGTCGGGCTTCATGCTCATTGACCAACAGGCAGCCCACCAGCGCATCCTCTACGAAAATTATCTCGAAAAACTCGATACCGCAAAACAAAGCACCCAAAAAGAACTCTTCCCCCGCACCTTAGAGTGCCATGCAGCAGATGCCGAGCTCATAACCGAAATCATGCCCCAGCTCAATAAACTGGGATTTGAAATAGAGGTATTCGGCAAAAACACCTTTATCATACACGGCATCCCCGCCGAAATGGCCGCCAACAACCAGGACCCCGTAGCCATTTTGGAGTCGCTGCTCGAAAATTACAAACATCAGGCCGGGCTGAAACTCCCTCTCAAAGAAAACCTCGCCCGCTCTCTGGCCCAAAGTGCAGCCATTAAACCCGGCCAAACACTCAACCCCACCGAAATGCAGTTGTTAATAGATAGGTTGTTCGCTTGCCGCGATCCCTACAACAGCCCCTCCGGTGGCCGTTGTTTCATCACTTTCTCCATGGAGGAGTTGGCCAGGCTTTTCAAATAGAGCGCCCGTCATAAGCCCTCCTGTAAAATACCTGCGAATTCATGATGCGCTTAACCGACGTAGTAAAAAACCTCCTCATCATCAATGTGCTGATGTTCTTTGGCAGCATGCTGCTGATGGGCGATCCCGACCCGGCAACCTCTGCAGCTCTCATCAACGAACAAACCACCAACTTTGGCCTCTGGGGGCGATTCCGCCTCGCTTTGTTCCTCCCGGGAAGCCCGTATTTCCATCCCTATCAGTTGGTTACGCACATGTTTATGCACGCCAATCTGACGCACCTTTTCTTCAACATGTTTGCCCTTTACATGTTTGGCCCTCCCATTGAAATGAGCTTTGGCTCTAAGCGATTCCTCTTTTACTACCTCTTTGCAGGCTTTGGAGCCATGTTTTTGCAATTGGGCGTTACCTGGTTAGAGATTTATCAATTTGGCGCTCCGGGCTACCTGGCCAACATCCCCATGGTAGGCGCCTCAGGCGCTATATTTGGCTTGCTGGCAGCCTTTGGCTATCTCTTCCCCAATTCACAAATTATGCTCATCTTTCCGCCCATACCTATGCGGGCCAAATATTTCGTTTTGCTTTATGCGGGGGCCGAGTTGATGTTTGGCCTCAACACCATGGGTGGCAGCAGCGGCGTAGCTCACTTTGCCCATGTAGGCGGAGCGCTTTTCGGCTTCCTGCTGTTGTTGTATTGGAAAAAAAGATAGCATCTAACCGCAAAAAAACGACTGCATGTTTGACTCTCTTTGGGAAGACATCAAGTACCAGTACCGGCATGGAGGGATGATCGTCCGATTGATTATCTTCAACATCGCGGCCTATGTGTTCATCAACCTTACGGCCTTGCTGTTCACGCTGTTCAGTGGCTTTACAGGGCCTAAAGGTATCGAAAGCGTACTGCGTTTTTTCTCTCTTGAGCCGGGCTTGTGGCATCAGCTTACGCATCCCTGGGTATTTTTTACCAGCATGTTTGTCCACACAGGTTTTTGGCATCTGCTCTTTAACATGCTGATGCTGTATTGGTTTGGCCGCATCGTGGAAAACCTGCTTGGCCATCGGCACATCCTTCCCATTTACCTCATATCCGGCCTGGCCGGAGGGTTGTTCTACCTCATCTCCGGCAGTTTCATTCCTCTCTTGCAGGGAAGTTTTGCCTACGGCGCCTCGGCTGCCGTCATGGGCTTTGTCCTTGCTGCAGCTACCCTCACGCCCGACAGCCGGCTGCATCTATTGCTTATCGGGCCTGTCAAACTCAAATACATCGCCTTTGCCCTGCTGCTGCTCGACCTCTTCAGCATAGGCTGGATGGCCAATACCGGCGGCCACCTGGCCCATCTCGGCGGGGCAGCCTTCGGCTACCTCTACATCAGCCAGCTACGCCAGGGCAACGACTGGTCAAAACCCGTCAATCACATCCTCGACAGCATCCTCAAGCTGCTAAACCGGCTCCCATTTGGCGAAAGCCAAAAGAAAAAATCCCCTCTGAGAAAAGTACATCACGCCCAAAGGACAAAATCCAAGGCCGGGCCACAGGCCGATACCGATGATGAAGACCTCTTCCAGGAGCGCTTAGATGCCATCCTGGACAAGATAAAAGAACACGGATACGACAAATTGAGTCCGGAGGAAAAGCAATTCCTGTTCAATGCCAGCAAAAAAAAGTGATGCTCCTGCCGGACTGCGCCGGTACTTCAAAAACGCTTTCCGCTGGGCGAACATCCTGGTGATTGTCCTGACGGTCATGGTATATCTGGCGCCCTATGTTTCCCCTGCCGTGTTTTGGCCCCTGAGCCTCATTGCCCCTCTGTATCCCTGGTTTTTGCTGGCCAATCTCTTTTTCATCCTGTGGTGGCTGTTCTGGCGGAAGTGGAATTTCATACTCAGCCTGGTCTGTATTTTGGCAGGCTGGGGATACTTCACGGCCTACATCGGGCTGCACTTCTCTGCAACTCCCGCAGAAGGCGACCTCCAGGTGCTGACTTTCAACCTGCACGACCTCAAAGACCTGCCTTTTAAAGAAGGCGGACGCGGGCGCGACATGAGGCCGCTGCTCGATTTTTTGGACGAAATCGGCAAGCCCGACATCCTCTGTCTGCAGGAACTTCACGAATCTCCGGCGGCCGAGCTGGCCCAGGCCATGGGCTTTTACCATCACCACTATCCCGAAAAAGGGACGGCCATCCTGTCTCGCTTTCCTCTGGAGAAAACCGGAACCATTCCCTTTGAAAACTCGGGCAATTCAGCCATCTGGGCAGATGTTCAGTGGGAGGGGCAGTCCATTCGCATCTTTAACCTGCACCTGCAGTCCAACCGCGTCAGCACGGAGACGCAGCAGTTGTCCAAGCAACAGGAAATAGACAAAAAATACCTGCGAAGGCTGCGGGTCATCCTTCGAAAATACAAGCGGGCAGCCCTGCAACGCATCGAGCAGGTAGAAGGCATACGCGCAGAGATAGAGAAAAGCCCCCACCCGTACATCATCTGCGGAGACTTCAACGACAC
>JALVES010000228.1 GCA_027030635.1 Saprospiraceae bacterium
CGGCTTTTTCAGCGGGATAACGGCGCGGATGAAGCAGGAGGTGAGCATCCCGCTCGTAGCGGTCAATCGCATCAATATGCCGGAGGTTGCCGAGGAGATTTTGGCAGGGGGCAAGGCCGATTTGGTGTCTTTGGCACGGCCCTTTTTGGCCGATCCCGATTTTGTGCGCAAGGCTGCCGGGGGGCGGCGGGATGAAATCAACACTTGTATCGCCTGCAACCAGGCTTGTCTGGACCACGTTTTTGAGCGAAAAACGGCTTCCTGCCTGGTAAATCCCCTGGCTTGTCGCGAAACCGAATTGGTGGTGAAGAAGACTTCTGCGCCGAAGCGCATAGCTGTGGTGGGAGCGGGGCCTGCCGGTATGGCTTTCGCCAAAACGGCGGCCGAGTGCGGGCATGAGATTGAGCTGTACGAGGCCTCCGATGCTTTGGGCGGGCAATTTAAACTGGCCATGCGCATCCCCGGCAAGGAGGATTATGCCGAGACCATCCGGTATTTTGAGCGCCAATTGGCTTTGTTGGGCGTGAAGGTCTTTCTGAACAAGCGCGTACAGGCAGAAGATTTGGCGAAAGCCGGCTATGACGCAATCGTACTGGCGACCGGCGTGAGAGCCCGTGTACCCGATATCTCCGGCATAGACGACGAAAAAGTGCTGACTTACGAGCAGGTTTTGCGTGAAGACATGGCAGATCAATTGGGCGACAAAGTGGTCATCATTGGCGCCGGTGGTGTGGGCGTAGATGTGGCTGAGTATTTGGCTTCGCCTGGGAAAGAAATCTCTTATGCCGATGAGTGGGGTGTTGATACGGAGGTGAAAGAAGCGGGAGGTGTTCGCCGACCTTTTCCCGTAGCGGGGAGGAGGAAAGTTTATCTGCTTCGGCGCTCCAAGGGTAAACCCGGGCAGGGCCTGGGTAAGACTACGGCCTGGATACGCAGGATGCGCCTCCGCCATCTCGGAGTTGTATATATAAATGGTGTAAGCTATCTCGGTGTGGAAAAGCGGGGGTTGCGCATCAGAACGGAAGAAGGCGAGCAACTTCTCGAGGCCGACCGGATTGTCCTTTGCGCCGGCCAGCGCCCGCTTGATGAACTGAAGGAGCAGTTGAGGGGTATGGGGTGTCGTGTTCCCGTGTATCTCATCGGAGGAGCTGCAAAAGCGGGAGCGCTGGACGCGGAGCGTGCCATTCGCGAGGGTGTGGAGCTGGGTCTGCAAATGTGAGCTGTTTGGAGCGGAGAGTCTGAGCATCAGGCCGGAGAGGCCTTTTACCCGTATTTTCCGGCCATTTATCCGGTTTTATCGGGAAAAATACCAGAAATAGGGTATTCTCTTAGATGCATAAAGCGCCTAATTTTGTGGCTACTGAATGCGATAGCTGTTTTTTTAAAAAAAATCTATCGCAGGAGGGATATGGTTGGCAAAAGTTTCGTACTTTTGTCGCATTAAGCTGTTTCCGCGAAAGCGGGGAGAGTCCCATGAACAAAAACCGATTTCGACGCCTTGGGAGCAGGAGCTCCTGAATGCATAAGACCTATTCTTAGTGGGCGTTGGCTACATGGATTCATGGATTCTCCATTTGATTTTGTGACTTGATAGAGGCGCGAGCCGTCTTTAGCTATAAGAAATTCAAGACATCAACGGGTGTCTTGAATCGCGAATACACTCTTGAAGGGGAAAGAGGTATTTGTGATTTTTTTTACTAACAACAAATTAAGTCTTATGAAAAAAGCGAATTTTACAAAATGGCTCCTTTTGCCTGTACTCCTTTTGATGGGAGTATATGCATCGGCCCAGACTCTTGCTTGTAACGACAACGTGCAAGTATCGGTTGATCCCGCTACGGATGGAACGTGTACGGTGGATTTGCCCGCCGACATGGTGCTGGAGGGGGACCCCGATCCCAACGTGAATTACCAGTTGGACATTATGCAAGGCGTGAACGTTCTGTTTACAGGTATTAATGTGGTAACTTTCAGCGCTCACGATTACCTGAACGGAACGCTGACTGTGAAGGCTACAGACCTGAACAGCGGCAACAGTTGCTGGGGTACCCTCACTATTGAGGACAAGGCTGCTCCTGAAGTGATTTGTAACACGGTAACCATCAACTGTACGGAAGACTTCAACAGCGTCCCCTTCCCGCCGGCTTATGACAACTGTGATTTGTCTCCGGACGTTCAGATTTTTGATGAGTATTTCGTAGATAACGACATCTGTGATGATGGCCAGACGGTAGTCATGCGCGGTTTTGTTGCCATTGATGATAGCGGCAATGAATCTGACGGTTGTTATCAGACCATCATCATTGAGCGCCTTGATGTGGACTTCCCCAACGACATCAAGTGGTCTTGCTCGCAGTATGCTGATTATCCCAACATTACGGATGCCGCTCCGGTGCATGCTTCGGTAGCTGCTTTGGAGGTGTTGGGCCAAATGACAGATGCCACCGGCATTACCAGTGCTTCCGTGCTTGCCAATACGGGCTCCGGCATTCCGACTCCTGATGCTGCAGCATGTATGTATGGCACTACCTATTCGGATGCCATCATTGAGACTTGTGGTTCTACTTTCAAGATCGTCCGTACTTGGACGGTTTTGGATTGGTGCTCCGGAGATGTTGTTTTGGAGAATCCTGCCGGTGAAGACAACGTACAGATTATCAAGATTGTGGATGAGGAGGCTCCTGATGTATATATGGACCCCTTCACAGTGTCGGCTAACGTCCCTGCTGCTCACCCGCAGCCCTGTAAGTCCACCGGCTATCTGCCTGCTCCGCAGGTAACGGACAATTGCCACGACTATACCATCAGCATCTTCACTCCGGTAGGCGAAGCCAATTATGTGAATGGCTCGGATGGTGCCCAAGGTGGTTTCATTCCCGCTCCGGGTCTGGAACTGGGC
>JALVES010000229.1 GCA_027030635.1 Saprospiraceae bacterium
CCTTTCGGCAAATGCTACATCAATGTTATCCAACCCCACGCCGGCGCGGGCGATGATCTTCAGGCGCGGGCAACGGGCAATCAAATCTTCGCGCACCTTCGTCGCCGAACGCACGATGATCACGTCGTAATCGGGCAAAACCTCCGGCAATTTCTCCTGAGGCACGCGCTCCAGGTCCACCTGATAACCGGCCTGCTGCAACAGACGCAGGCCTGCGGGATGTAAGCCATCGTTGGCTAAAATCTTAATCATGAAAGTTATTTTATCTTTATGCTTTCGCACCGCAAAGAAAGACAATTTTGAGCAACACAAAAAATGCCTCTCTCATCGAGCACTTAGAGCGCCGCCTGCAAGAGCCGCTTCCGGGCATACCGGCCCAAATACGTCTGGCTCCGGCCCCTATGCCCGAGCGCTTCAAACCGCCCGCCAACGCCCGCCAGGCTGCCGTGCTGGCGCTGCTCTACCCCCAAAACGGCCACTGGCACCTCTGCCTCATCAAACGCACTTCCTCCGACCCCCGCGACAGACATGCCGGCCAAATTGCCTTCCCCGGAGGCAGCCGCGAAGCCGAAGACCCCGACCTCCTCCACACAGCCCTGCGCGAAGCCTGTGAAGAAACAGGCATCAACCCCCGCGCCGTCCGTCAACTCGGCCCCATGACGCCCATCTACATTCCGGTGAGCAATTTTCAGGTTTACCCCTTCCTCGCCTGGAGCGAAAGCCGCCCCGACTTCCGCCCTCAGGAGTCGGAAGTCGAAGCCATCCTCGAGCCGCCTGTAGAAGACTTATTCCACCCCCGCAGCCTGCAACGCCGCCCCATACGCCTCGCCTCCGGTCGCCAACTCGACCAGGCGCCCTGCCTCATCTGGAAAGACCACCTCATCTGGGGCGCCACGGCCATGATGCTCAGCGAGCTCCGGGCGCTCATGGAATCCCAATAATCTTGTGCCACTGCAAAGACAATCGCCACTGCGGATGCGCCAGGCAATAGGCCACAGCCGCCTGCGTATGAGCCTGCAAATCCGGCCCGTCCATGGGTTGTAAAAAGAAGTGTTCAAAATCCAGGGATGCGTAAAGTTCAGGCTCCGCTCCCGCCTGGGGATACACCAGCTTCAACTCATCTCCGGCCTTCAGCACCAGCTCCGCCCCCGCCTTCGGGCTCACGCACAGCCAGTCAATCCCCGCCACGGCCTCACAGGTACCGTTGGTCTCCACCCCCACCTCAAAGCCTCTTTCGTGAAGAGCCTGTACCAAAGGCTCATCCAATTGCAACAGCGGTTCCCCGCCCGTACACACCACATAAGGCTTCACCCCCAAAACCGGCTCATCACCTGCCGAAGCCCTTTCCTCCACAGGCCACAAATCCGCTACGGCTTTCGCCAAGTCCTCTGCCGTGTATTTACCTCCCAAAACGCCATCCGTCCCCCGAAAATCCGTGTCGCAAAATTTGCAAATGGCCGTAGCGCGATCCTCTTCCCGCCCGCTCCACAAATTGCAACCCGCAAAGCGCAAAAACACAGCCACCCGCCCCGCCTGAGCGCCCTCTCCCTGGATGGTCTTGTAGAGTTCTTTGATTTTGTACATGGCTGTTTTTTTTGGTTGAGCGTAAAAAAAACACCGGGCACTAAACCGTCAACTTACAAAACCCCAGCCAGCCCATCAGTCCCACTCCCGTGAGCAGACATTGTTCGTTAACGTCGAAAGTGGAGGTGTGCAGGGGAGAGCGGAAGCGCTCGTCCGGGCCGCCTGTGCCGAGGCGGTAGAAGCAGGCGGGAAGTTCTTGGGCGTAGTAGGCAAAATCTTCGGCGCCCATGCGCATGGGGAGTTCGACGACCTTGTCTTCGCCGAGGAAGCGTTTGCTTTGCTCCATGCAGAAGCGCGTCAGTTTTTCATCGTTGACGAGGGGCGGGTAGCCTTTGACGATTTTCAGTTCGCAACTGCCGCCAAAGGCTTTGGCGATATCGCGGCACAGCTCGTGCAACAGGGCATGGGCTTCTTCCCGCCAGGCGTTGTCCATGGTGCGCAGGGTGCCTTCGATGCGCACTTCATCGGGGATGACGTTGGTGGCGCCGCCTTCGGACCGGATTTTGCCAAAACTCAAAACGGTAGGTATAATGGGATTGGCCCTGCGGCTGACCAACTGCTGCATGCCGTTGATGATTTGCGAGGCGAGGTAAACCGTATCTACCAGGGTATGGGGCATGGCCGCATGGCCGCCTTTGCCCCGCACGCTCAAATACAACTCATCCGCCGAAGCCATGAACATGCCGGGCCGAAAGCCCACCATGCCCGCATCCAACTCGGGATGTACGTGCTCGCCGAGGATGGCCTCAGGAGCGGGATTCTGCAAGACGCCATCGGCAATCATCAAAGAAGCGCCGCCGGGCATTTTTTCTTCGGCAGGTTGGAAAATCAATTTGACCGCACCGGCAAAGCTGTCGCGAATTTTCCACAACAATTCACTCACACTCAGCAGGATGGCAGTATGCACATCATGCCCGCAGGCATGCATGACACCCGGCCGCTCCGAGCAGTACGCATGAGTCGCCGCCTCCTCTATGGGCAGGGCATCCATATCTGCCCGCAAAGCCAAAACGCGCCCGGAACCTTTGCCGCCCTCTATCAGGCCCACTAGCCCGTGCCCGCCCACGCCCGTCTGATGCGGGATGCCAATTTCCTTCAAGCGCGAAGCGATGTAAGCCGAAGTCTCCTTCTCCTCATAAGAAAGCTCGGGATGGCGATGCAGATAGCGCCGCGTCTCACGGGTTTTCTCAAATAAATCTTCAGCGAGGGATTGGATAAGTGTTTTCATGATTGATTATTTAAACACATAAGCCAAAAAAATCTGCAAATCCTTCAACGGCTCATAGTCTTTGGCGTAGAAAAAATTTAAG
>JALVES010000230.1 GCA_027030635.1 Saprospiraceae bacterium
CCTCTCTGCCCGCCTGTTCCAAGACCGGACTGAGCAGGTCCGATTCTACAAATTCAAAGGCGTAGGGACTGGCGTCTTCCGTAGAAGCCTCCTCTTGAGTGCCCTTTTTCCCTGTATGGCAGGCATGGAGCAACAGGGCAAGTGAGAATAAGTGAAGTATGAAAAAAGCTCTGTGTTTCATGGGGCTAAGGTAGAAAAAAATTAAAATACACCTCTACAGTTTTCCGGGTCATTTCAGCTTTGCTGAAGGCTTTTACCATTTCCCGGCCCTGTTTCACCAATTTGTTGCGCAGGGCGGGTTCTTCGAGCAGGCGCTTCACCGAGCGGGCCAGGGCTGTTGCATCGCCTACGGGAGCCAGCAGGCCGTTTTTTTCGTGTTGGATGATTTCGGGTATGCCGCCTGCTGCGGTGCTTACGATGGGGACGCCGCAGTAGAGGGCATCCAACAGGCTGCTTCCGAGACCTTCTGTTTTACTGGTGAAGAGGAAGAGGTCGAGTTCCGGCAGGATGTAGGGGATGTCGTTGCGAAAGCCGGGCAGATGGAAGCGTTCGGGCTGCCGGCTTTGGGAGATGAGCTGTTCGATTTCTCTCCGGCAGCCGTCGTCCCGCCCGATGAGCAGGAAGTGGGCGGGCAGGTTTTCGCGCAGCAGCAGCTCGGCTGTTTTGACGAAAGTGGGGTAGTCCTTGTGAGGCGCCAGGGCAGCCACCTTGCCGATGAGGAAATGGTCTTCGGGTATGCCCAGGCTTTGACGCAGGCGGCCCTGTTTCTTTTGTTCAGGCGAGAGCGGATAGCTTTGTCTGCTTTCGTCTGTGGTAAATCGAGCGGGGTCCATGCCGTCGTGTACCACGCAGATTTTTTGCGGGTCTTTGATTTGGGGTGCGATGATTTTGCGTATGGCTTCCGATACGCAGATGATTTTTTTCAGGCCCGGATGGTTGTATTTTTTGCGGGAAAGCCGGTTGCTTCCTATGGGGAAGTCCACTCTGCGGCTGATGACCAGAGGTGTTTGCAGGAGCTTTGATACATGTGCCAGCCAGGCGATGCTGTGGCTGTGGCTGTCGTGAGCATGCAGCAAGTCGGGTTTTTCTTTTTGGCAGGCGCGCTTCAGGGCGAGCAGGCCGTTCCATTTTTTAAAGGGCTTGGGCTTAAAAGTTTCGTGGGGGATGTCGTGTTTTAAACAGTATTTGTGCAGAGGTGTTCCCTGCGGGCAGAGAACGGCATTTTGCACTTTATGGGCGGGCAGTTCTTCGAGCAGGTAAGCCAGTTGTTGCTCGCCGCCCCGCCAGGTGAGAGCCGATGAGAGGTGGAGGACTTTCACGATTTTTTTTCCGCTTTTTGGTTTTGCAGTTGGCGCAGCCACTCGTATTTGCGGCGCACGAGCAGGGCATCGCGGGAGGCCAGTTTCCAGCCGAGACGGCCGTCGAGGAATCCCTGTTTGAGCAGGAGGGTGCGTATAAAACGGGCGGGTGGCGCCAGGATTTCTTTGAGGCGGCCGGGCTTGCGGTTTTGCTCCAGCATTTGCAGGGCGCTGAGACGGGCGTAGCGCTCGATGCGTCGGAGGTGGTCTTCTTCGTCTTTGTAGGAGTAGTGTTTCAGCTTGCCTGTGAGGCGTATGATTTCGGTGCCTTTCGGCAAATGCAAATACTCGTGTACGAAGGCGCCTTCCCAACGGGCTTCGCGGCGGTCGAAGAGCCGGATTTTCCAATCGGGGTACCAACCGCTGTGCCTGACCCATTGGCCGCAGTAGTTGGTCAGCCGGTCGAGGGCATAGGCCGTGTGTGGGCGGGCTGTCCATTGTTGCAGGCTTTGCTGCAATGCTTCGGAGAGCACTTCATCGGCATCTATGGAGAGTATCCAGTCGTGTCGGGCCTGGCGATTGGCGAAGTTTTTGGTTTGGGCATAGCCCTGCCAAGTGGTGTGCAGCACGCGTGCGCCCAGGGATTCGGCGATTTGCGGGGTGCGGTCTTTGCTGCCGCTGTCCACCAGCAGCACCTCATTGGCTACCGGCAGCAGAGCCTGCAGGCAACGGGCGATGATGTGTTCCTCATCGCGTGCGACGACTACGGCCGAAAAAGGGGTATGTGTTTGCTTTTTGGACTTCATGCTTTGCGTTTCCCGTATGCTACAAAGAACGGATTGAGCAGGGATTCCTTGTTGTAGCGCAGGGGTTTTCCGTTTTCCCATTGCAGTACGGAGCCGCCGGCTTCTTCGAGTACGATTTGGGCGGCGGCCGTATCCCATTCCATGGTGGGAGCCAGGCGGGGATAGATCTCGGCATCGCCGCGTGCGATGATCAAAAACTTGAGCGAACTGCCCACGGAGACCCGTTTGGCTTCGGGCAGTTTTTCGATGAAAGCCAGGGTGTCATCGTCTATGTGTGAGCGGGAGCAAACGACCCTCATGCCCTTTTGTGCCGGGTCAAAAACGCCTGCCGAGAGCTTTTGTCGCCGGCCGTCCTTTTCCAAAAAGGCGCCTGAGCCTTTGGCCGCAAAGTACATTTCATCCCTTACGGGAACATAAACCACGCCCAGCACGGGCCGGTGGTTTTCAATCAGAGCGATGTTGACGGTAAACTCCCCATTGCGTTTGATAAATTCTTTGGTACCGTCGAGCGGGTCTATCAGCCAGAAGCGGCTGAGGTCTTTGCGGTTTTCGTAGGGGAAAAGCGAGTCGCTGCCACTCTGGCGCGATTCTTCCGAGAGTATGGGGTAGTTTTCTTCCAGCGCTTTCAGTCCTTCGACTATGCACTCGTGCGAGCGGCGGTCGGCCAGGGTGAGGGGAGAGCTGTCTTCTTTTTCGACGACTTCCCGGAGCGCGGGCTGCTCATAGATTTTGAGTATGGCTTTGCCGGCTTTTCGGGCGAGGGGGGTGATTTGGGTAAGTTGGGTTTGGG